>DBIS01000029.1 GCA_002296975.1 Deltaproteobacteria bacterium UBA796
ATTGCGGTCGGTATGGATTGGGCGTTCGGCACGGTATCGCCAGTGCCGATGCAAGCCCGGTCGTACCAAAGTCCAACGGGTTTCGATGCGCTACCTGAGACGGGAGCGGTGATCACGGTGCCGATTAGGGAGGGGCTAAGCCCCGAGGCCCACTTGTGGATGGGGGCGGTGTTGGACCGGCCAGTGGTTGGCTACTGTGAGTCCTCGATTATCGATTACCGAGAACGCTACGGCATTATCGACTACGCCCAAGGTGGAGCGCCACCGCATCGAGAGGTGATCGAGAGGGACTTCGCAGGCTTGTATGCTGCGGGTATTCATTACATCGCTTTTGTGGTTGTTCGGCCAGGTGCGGCACAGTTTGAGCAGGCGGCCAAGCAGCTTCAATACTTGTTGGGCACTGCCGACGCTGTGGGCGATGGGGTCATTGGGTACCGGACAAGGCGCTCAGTTTCCCAGCAGTGAACGAATCATCGCTTTGAGCGCTGGGCTTGTCCAAAATGGGACCACATCGCGGACGAATGCAGCCTGTGCCTCGGGGCTGGCTTTCATAATGTTGGACCGAATATCTTGTTTGGTGGCGGCATATGCCTGAGCCGGGTGCTTGGCGAGTCGGGCGAGCATGGCCTCGGCGTCCTCGTGTGGATTTTCACTGACGGCGTCGACGATGCCCAACCGGAGCGCCTCTGTGGGGCCATGAAGCTTGGCGCCGAGCACAACTTGGCTCAGGTGGTGCGCTGGGATGACGGCGCGAACGAAGTTGAGCAGGCCCGGGGGAAAGCGGAGTCCAATGGCCACCTCGTTGAGCCCGATGCGGGCGTGCTTATCATTGGTCGCGACGGTGTAGTCGCAGCACATGGCCAAAATGCAACCTCCAGCGATGGCGTGGCCGTTGACGGCGGCGACAGTGGGGCCTGGGTACAGCCAGACCTTGCGGAAAAAGGATTCTAAACGCTCAAGAAAGCTGGCCATGCCCTGATCGTCCAAGCTCGCCACTTCTTTTAAGTCGAGCCCGGCCGAAAATGCATCCCCGGCGCCGGTAAAAAGAATGGGCGCGCCCGATGCGGCATCGATTTTCTCAATGATATTACTGATCAAGGTACTCCCCAGTGCATTTTTTCCGGGGCCTTCAATGCGAATCTCGATGGTCATGCTGGACTCCTGTTTGGATGGTTTGTATTCACTTGGGGCTCTGGGTGGTGGGGTTTATCTGTATGGGGTGCTGGGCGCTAAACTCAGCGATAAACCCTCCATGTGACATCCCCGCCTGCATCTTTAGCGCCTGAGTGCGAAGATACTTTAAAGCCAGGCAATTTCTACACCGGAGCATCATGAGCGCAACGATGAAAAAGCGGTCTACGGAGCCCTTTTGGGGGTCTAAAGTTTGGTTATGGTGTGGGCTTGCTGCGGTTGTTGTGCGCGTGGTGTGGCTGCGGTCAGTCCAGCACGAGACCTTCTTTTTCGCCCATGTCCAAGATGCAGCCCTCTACCACGAGATGGCCCAAAAGATACTCGCGGATGGCCTGCCAATGGCCGAGGCCTTCTCGGTCGCCCCCCTATACGCATTTTTTCTGGCGGCGGTGTATGCGGTGGCCGGTATCGACCCCACCTGGGTTTATATCGTACAGATTGTGATGGCCTTTTTCACTGTCAGCATCACCGCGGGCTTGGGCCGAAAGTTGTTTGGCGGGGTCGGCGCTTGGTGTGGGGGATTGGTGGCGGCGCTCTACCCGATAGGCATCATCTACGATGTCCGTTTGCTGAGTGTCGGCTTGGGCACATTGATGACGGTGTCTGCTGCAGCGATGGCCCACCGGGCCTGGACACGCGGGCTGGCTTCGGGTTGGCTTTGGGCGGGGCTTGTGTTGGGCGTGGGGGTGTTGGTCCGCGGGAATCTTCTGCTGGTGGCACCGGGGCTTGTTGCGGTCGCCTTTTGGCGGGGGCGGTTTGGTCATGCTGCGGCCTGTGCCCTTGGTGTGGGATTGGCGATTGCCCCGGCCACCGCACATAATTTTATGGCGTCTGGTGAGTGGATTCCGGTCAGTCTCGGTGGGGGCATCAACCTGTACCGGGGTAACAATCCATATTTTAAAGATGCAGCGGTGCACCCTTTCCGCCTGCCTCCCCAGCGCGATGGTCTTCTTCGTCAAGCGCAACTCATCGCGAGTATCCAAACCGACCAGGTGCTGAGTGCTGGGGAGTCTGACCGATATTGGACTGCCTTGACTTTGGCCTATATTCGCTCAGAGCCGATGCGGACCATCGGCATAAGTTTACGCAAGCTCACCCAAGTGCTGTCGCCCGTCGAAATCGGCGACCACCTGGACCTGAAAGAAACCGTGCGGTCCTCGGCTGTACTCAAGTACATCCCGCCTGTGTATTTGCCGGTGATGTTGCTTGGGGTGCTGGGGCTTGTCGTGACCCGGCGCGAGGAAGATGCCGGGCCTTCGGTGATTCTTGTATTGGGGATGGCGAGTATCTCAGCGTTTTTTGTGGTGAGCCGCTACCGTGCGCCTTTGGTGCCGCTGATGGCCATTTATGCGGGGGGCGGTGCCCAGTGGTTGTGGGCACAGTCGCGGGCTCGTCGCAAGCGGTCCCTGGGATTGGCCTTTGCGGGAATGGCCGCACTTGCCGTGTCGGTCACACTGCCGACCCTTCATCAAAAACTTCCATGGAATATCCTTGCAGGGCCCGCCCGTGAGGCCGATGCTTGTGGGGTCGATTCTCACACCCGGCATGCAGCGGCGGTCGAAGAGGCCTTCAATGTCGGTGTGTTTGCGCTCAACCACGGTCGGTTGGCCGATGCAGAGGCCGCCATGTGGTCGGTGCTGAAGGCCGATAAATTCCATACGCCAGCGGGGGTCAACTTGTCGTGGTTATTGCTCCGAAAAGGCGCCAATAAAGAGGCGGCAGGCATCGCAAAAAAGGTGCTCGAGGGCGACCCATGCGATGACAAGGCCCTGGCCAATCTCGCCACTGCCCAGCTGCGAAACAATCAGGCCAACGCGGCATTGACCACATCAAAGCGGGCTGTAGAAATCAACCCTTACAATCCAGGGTATTGGTCGATTGTGGGCGAAAGCATGTTGGCCTTAGGCAATCGGGATGGGGCCAAAGTCTATTTTGGACGGGCTGTGAAGTGGCGGCCTGATCTTTGGCAAAGCCACGCCCGGTTGGGCCAAATGGCCTTGGAAGAAGGTCGATTTGAGGAGGCATCCGCTTCATTGCAGCGGGCGGTTCAGGCTCAGCCGACCAGGGTTGAGCTTATCGGAATGCTGGGGCTATCGGAAGTCGGTCGTGGGAATCGGTTGGGCGCTAAAAAATTGCTGTCTGCGGCGGTGAAGTCGGGCTTGCGCGGCCCAGCGCTCACCGCCCTCGCTAAGGCGCTCGCTGCGCCCGAGGGCGGCTAAATATGATTCGCGTGGCACTGTTTTTTGTGGTGGTCACGGCCTTGTGGTCGGTGGATGCAGCCTTGGGGTTGGGGGTGTTTTGGGAGCACGACCTTCGGCATCACCACATCCCTTGGCGCATATGGGCTGCGGGAGAGTGGGCGGGTGGCCGTGTGCCCTTGTACAGCCCAAGTGTAGGAAACGGGTTTGCCCTCGGCGCTGATGGCCAGACCGGGGTGTTTTATCTACCCACCATGCTGCTGTTTGCTTGGCTTAAGCCGGCCGTGGCTGTGAATGCGTCGATTTTGGGCCATATTTTGCTGGCGGTGATGGGCATGCAGCGGCTGATGCACAGTTTGGGCCACAGGGGTGCTGGTGCGGTGCTCGCAGCGATCGCTTTTGCTTTCTCGGGGTTTATGGCCGCACACGCCGGATATTTGGGCATGCAAAATGCCGTGGCTTGGCTGCCATTATTATTGGTGGGTGTGGTGCGGGGGCGGTGGGCTCAAACCGGGCTGTGTGCAGCTTTCATGATGGTGGCGGGTCATCCACAGATGGCTGTCATTGGCCTTGTGTTGGCCGCGAGTATCTCGGTGTGGAAAAAGACCTTCCGGCTCTTCCTGGTCGGGTTGTTGGTCGCCTTAATCGCCGCATCTCCCCAGATTCTCGCGACGGCAGAGTTGTTGGGGCAGTCCATGCGGGCTGGGGGAGTGGACACCGCATTTTCGCGCATCGGCATCTTGCCTGTGGCCGAGTTGATAAACGGTGTGTTGCCGGAATTTTTTGGTTTCGAGCGACCCGCCGACATGGTTCAGACCTATTTCCATCGTGGTGGCGGCTATTGGGGTAGCGGGGCCAACCACTGGGAATCGGCATTTTATTTGGGGCTTCCTGTCGTGATTTTGGCCTTCTTTGGGCTGGTTCGGCAGCGGTTTTTGGCAGGCGTCTGCGTTGTCTCGGTTCTGTTGATGGTGGCTTCACCCTTGTGGAGCCTGTTGGGTTTGCTGCCTATTTTTGATGCGATGCGCTTTCCGGTCCGCTTCTCCTTGGTGCTCACCATTGGGGTGGCGATCTTGGCGGGCATTGGACTCAATCGGGCGATTGTGCATCCGCAACTGGATAAAATATCGGGCCGCATAGGGGCGTTTGTGGGTCTGTTCGCCATCGCTCTCGCCATTGGGGGAACGTTATTTTCGGGCCGCCGTGCACAGATAAAGTCTTTTTTGGAACTGCGTTTTCAGGCTCGTGAGCACGGCCCATCTGGCTTGCTGTCGGGTGAAAACACCATGGGCCCCTCGGAGATGGCCTCCCGTGTCGAGCAGATACTGAATGGTGCCGCCGAGGCACTTAATCCCATGTCCGCCCCCAATCTGTGGGCCATGGGGATTGTGGCAGCTGTGGCATTATTATTTTGGATGCGCGGCCAAAAGCGGCTGAGCGCAAGCACCCTCGCCATGGCATTGATTGGGCTCAGCTACATCGACTTGTGGCATTTCGGCGCCAGCTACACACCGACAACCCCTACCGAAGCGTTTTATCGTACCCCCGCCGTGGTGGCCCGCTTGGGCGATGCCATCAAAGAGGGGCGGTATGGTGTTGTGGACCGTCGGCGCCACCCACGGTTGGACAAGGAGTTGCTCAGCAGCAATATCGGTATTCAGTACGGGCTGCAGGATGTACTAGTGCCGAGTCCGCTCATGAATGTGCGCAACGAGGCCTTGTTAAAGCGTGTGGGGTTGGATGTGGGCGAGCGTGGCCCCCAAAAGTGGTCGTTGGCGGCCAACAACCTGAACATCATCAGCATGATGGGGGTTCGGTGGCTCTTTAGCGAGCATGCGCCGCCAGACAATATGCCCGCGGCTTGGGTCACCCATATGCGGACCCCCATCGTGGTGGTTGAGAATAAGCTCGCCTTGCCGCGGGAGTATTTGGTTGGCTGTGTTGAGGTGACGGACGACCCTTGGGCCGCTTTGGACACCCTCGACCCAAGGGTGAATGCCATCTCTGCCAAAGAACTGGGTTTGCCTATATGTGCGCAGCCGATTCAAAATGCGCGTCTTGAAGTGCGCGAGTCGGGGCCCACTCACCGTGAATATGCAGTGTCCACACAAGGGCCGGCCCTTTTTGTCCAAATTGAGACCCATATGCCCGGGTGGGTCGCCACGGTGGATGGGGTGGTGACCGAAATTCACAGGGTAAACTGGAACTTCCGCGGGATTGTGCTTGAACCAGGGAGCCACATCATCAAGCTGCGCTATGCACCCCGTTGGCTCTCGGCGGCCTTACCCTTGGGTGGCTTGGCCTGGATGGCGATGTTTTTTGGGCTCAGTCGGCGAGAGTCTGAGCCCGAGGCTGAAGAATAAAAGGCGTCAAAAATAGGGGGTAAATGGCGAGCATCCCCCAGGAGAACATGCCGAGGTTCATGGTGAAGGCGATGCTCAGATGCATCACAAACCCGAGCAGCGCCAGCTTTGGACCGTGGCGGGTCAGCAGCAGTGGTGATGCCAACTCAAAAGCGATGGTGACAAAGCCACCCAAGCGAAAAAGCCAAGGATGGCCGGCCCACATGCTGGGGTCTAAATTTCCGGCCAATGGGTCGATCAGTATGCGCATCAAAGGTGGGTCGGCGGTGAGCGATAGCCACCCAGGCTGCTGTATGAGCTTGCCGAGGCCCGCTGATAGATAGACAAGTACGACCATGTAACGAATGAGGTCTGCTGGCCAAGCGGGGACCGGGGTTGAGCTGGGTCTTCTTGGGCTCCACATCTGGTCGGCAGCACTGAACATCAAAACAAGCAAGACCGAACGAAGCAGTCTGTCGATGGCCCGGTCTCCGGGCGGGAACAGGTGGCCGAGTTGGGCATAGGCGAGGACACCGATCAAGATGGCTGGTCGCATCCATAGCCCCAGTCCGGCCAGCCCCATGCACATGAGTGTCACCGCCAAGGCGATGGCGCTAGCAGATTCACCCATCCATGCCCCGAGTACCCAGTGGGGGTCTTGGATAAGGCTCAATCCACCCAAACTGAAGGGTGAGAATACATCTGAAAATAGCCCCAGCTGCACCATTCGCAGCAAATCCAATCCGATCGCCCCACAGACCAAAATCCGCACCGCAACGAGGGGGCCGGGGTCCATTTTCCGGTCGGTGTAGCTCATCCACCATGCCCATACCTTGTTCATTTTTGGTCCTGTAAGGTCCAGTTTGGAGCCTCGGCGATGATGCGGTGGTGGCGTTTTGTCTTGCCTTTTCGGTCGCCCCAAAAAGAGCTGATATCGATGCGCTGAACCCCAGGAAAGTCCTCTTTGGCATGGTTTACGATAAAGCGAGCCAGGCCAACCCGGTTTTTAGCCTTGGGTTTTTTAACCAGGGTTTCCACCATTGGCCGGATGCGTCGGTGTCTAAAGATGGCTTCGTTCCAGCTGAATTTTGGGTCATTCGAGCGATAAATTAAGTCGCCGTCCACCCGAATCTCCATCCGTCGAATCATCCTGGGTCCGTCGCGGTATAGATGCCATGATTGGCGCACCCGGAAAAGGGGCTGAAACCCGCCGATTGCTTCCGCGAGTGGGCGCCGGGCGCGGTTTAAATCGGCTGCGGCGGCCACGGTGTGCAAGGCGATCCGTCCATGGCGGCGTTCAAAGCGCTGCTGGTCGGCGTGGCTGAGCAGGAGGTTTTTTTTCAGGAATGACACGCCAGGCATGCTCACGATGAGCAGGACCCAGTAAACGAGGGCGATCGCCATGGCTTTGAGAGCATTCATCGGTGTCCACGGTCTATCGCGTTAGAGGCCAATCATGTCTGAAACCATCACAGTGACTGCTCTCGCTCAGTTGTTGAAGTCCCATATGGGCGACTTTTTTGGTCACGTTTTGGTGCGTGGAGAGCTATCGAATTTTACGGCCCACCGGTCAGGGCATTGGTATTTCGCCATCAAAGACGATGGCGCGGTACTCAATTGCGCCATGTTTCGAGGGGCGAATGGTCGGGTTGACTTTATGCCTCGGCCTGGCGATCAGGTTGTACTGAGTGGTGGTATAGATGTGTACGCACCCCAGGGCCGCCTGAGTCTGATCGTTCGCAGCATGCAGCGCGATGGTGATGGTAAGCTCGCCGCGGAATTGGCGGCCCTCAAGAAAAAGCTGGCCGGGGAAGGCTTGTTTGACCCTGATCGCAAGCAGCCCTTGCCGACGATTCCGAGGGTTATCGCGGTCGCCACCAGCCCCACGGGTGCTGCATTGCACGATGTGCTCAAGGTTTTGCGCAGGCGCTTTCCGTCCACCCATGTTTTGGTGTCGCCCTGTAAGGTTCAAGGGGAGGGGGCTGCGGCTTCGGTCATCAAAGCCTTGCGCCGTATCGAGCGCGATGGTCGGGCGGAGTTGATTATTTTTGGCCGTGGCGGTGGCAGCGCTGAAGACTTGATGGCTTTCAACGACGAGGGTTTGGCTCGGGCTGTTGCGGCCTGTAAAATTCCAACGATCAGTGCTGTTGGGCACGAGGTCGATACCAGCATCGCCGACTTGGTGGCCGATGTTCGAGCCGCCACACCCAGTCATGCTGCCGAGCTCGCCGTGCCTGAGCGCGAGGGGCTTCAAGCGCTGGTGGCGGAACTCGAACAGCGGCTCAATGCTGCCGTGCTTCGCGACATCGGTAGACGGCGTGCGGCTTTGTTGGCGATAAAGCTCAGAGATCCCAAGCAAAGGCTGGTCGATGGCCGTATCCGGCTTGATGAGTTGAGCGATCGGCTCCATTTGGCGGTGGGGGCGCGGGTACTTTTGGGTCGCACCGGGCTTGCTCAACTGGGCGGTCGCTTAGATGCATTGTCGCCATTGGCGGTATTGGACCGGGGCTACGCGGTGGTGACCCAATCGGGAAAAGCAGTCAGCAATGCCTCGGGTTTGAGTGTGAACGATGAGGTCTCTTTGCGGTTTTCGGATGGGGAACGGCTTGCGGTCATCAAAGGCTAAACAGGCCGGATTTCGCTCATTCACTGTCGCTCATCGACATGGGAAAGCGCATGGTGAAAGTGCTGCCAACGCCCAACTTTGATTGCACCGCAATCTCCCCGCCATGGGCCTCTACAAGGCGCCGGCAGATGGCCAAACCAAGGCCTGTACCTGTGCGTTTTGTCGTGAAGAACGGGATGAAGAGCTTTTCGAGATGCTCCGGTGCAATGCCCTCGCCGGAGTCTGCTACGGACACCACAAAAGCGGGGTTTCCTCGGTGATGGGGGGCTGTGAGGGTGCCGATGGCGGTCCTGACCACGACCTCACCATCGTCGCCGACGGTAGCCAAAGCATTTTGAATCAGGTTCAGCATCATTTGGCCCAGCTTGTCTGGGTCAAGGCTGATGGGCGGAAGTCCAGGGGTAAACTTTGTTTTGACCTTGACGCCATCGGCTAAACCCTGGGCGTGTACCAGGTCTAGGGTTCGCCGAATCACAGCATTGGTGTCGACTTCGACGATATGAACGTCGAAGGGTCTGGCATAGGTCAAAAACTGGGTCACCACTTTGTCGAGCCGGTTGGTCTCGTTGATGATGACCTCAAGAAAGGCGGGCACCTCTTCGGGTTTTGCTTCGCCCTCCAAATACTGTGCCGCACCCTTGATGCCAGCGAGTGGGTTGCGGATCTCGTGGGCGAGGCCTGCTGACATGGTGCCGAGGGCGGCGAGGCGGTGTTGTTCTTTGAGCTGTTCAAAGCTGTAAATGTTTTCAAGGACCACTGCAGCACGGCCAACGGTGCGTTGTAGGCGGCGGATTTCATCGGCGGAGTAGCCGTCTGACCATCGTTCGTCCCGCAGGTTGACCCAACCGAGCACCAAGTCACCGCTGCGAATGGGGATGGTCAGGTCGGCGGCCATGGCATCCATGGTTCGCAGTTGAAGTGCAGATTCCTCGTGGCCTTCTCGGCCCCGGCTCATTTGGTGCTCGAGAACGGGCCGAGAAAAAAACCCTGCACTGAAGCCATCGGTAAAAGGGCGTTGGGCGATGGTGCGCATCAGGGGCGTTTCGGGCTGGCCCCGGTCCAAGGTCAGCTCGTACAAGCCAGCATCTTGGCGCCACAAATAGAGGCTGACCTGTGGGGCACGGCCTGAGGCCTGGAGGCGGCCGATAAACTGCGCGTCCATACTGGATAGGGAGATCACCTTGGTCAAAGACCGGTCGATCTCCTTTAATGTCAGCTCTAGGCGACGTCCGGGTCGGTTGAACCACTCGCCGGCCACGGTGTCTAACCGGTCTCTGAGTGGGTCATACAGGCCCAAAAACAACAGGCTGGCCAAGAAAATCTGGAAGCTGGCATGAATCGGATAGTCTGAAAAGCTGCCGACCCAAATTACCGAGACGCCATCCATGACGACCAGCACCAAGGCGGCGGCAGTGAGAGAGAAAATCCGTGCGATGATCTCGTACATGTCCAGGAGCCGGGTGTGCTCAACGGTTTGGTAAAGCAGGTAGCAAAACAATGTCCCGAGCACAGCGCCGATGGGTGGGAAGGCGCCCTGCATCACCATCGACCGCGCGAGCAGGCCCAGGGTGGATGTGTCGGTCACCGAGCCCACATTTCGAACCAAGGCTTCGATGGCAGAAAAGGCGACGGTGCCGGTGAGCAAGACCAGCAAGGTGGTCATTCGTGCGCGGTCCACCTCGTTGTCGGTCGCGCGCTGTACGTGCCAAACCTTCCAAATGGTCAGGCCGAATCCACCAAAAACCACGATGGAAAGGACAACTTCCGCGGGGCTGGCGCGGGGCATGTCCCGGAAAAACCAAAAGTGAACGGCCACATAGGCGGCGACGAGAACAGGGGTGAACGCCCAAATCCGGCTTGAGCGCACGGGGCCTCGAGGGCTAGCACCCCGAAGCAATCTGTCGAAAAACAGCATGCAAGCAGCAGGTAAGAATGCCCCGGCTGCGGCATGGATGTAGTCGAAAACCTGAAAGCCAGGCAGCAGGTAGAGGGTGAAAGAGCCGTAGTAAATGCTGGCGATGGCCCCGAGGAGCATGAATGTGCGCCGCAGGGGGTCGGCTTGGTCTTTGCTCCAGGCACGGAAGGCAAAGGTGCCACACATGAGAGCGGCGAGCATGTAGATGAGGGTGTTCACGGCTTTAGTTTATCCCTCTGCTGCTCAGTTGGTGAGACTGTTAGATAATCGACCCCATGTCCCTGTCCAAGCTTCCCAGTATTAGCCTCTTGCTTGCCGACCCTCGGCTTGCTGCCATGCCCCATGCCCTGGCCAAACGTGCGGCGCGCGCTGTGGTCGATGAGGCACGGACTGCAGTCTTGGCTGGCGGGACTTTGCCCGATGACCTCCCGTGTCGTGCGGTCGCCCGAGCCGAGCTGTTTCAGGTGAGCCATTTGCGCCGGGTAATAAACGCCACAGGCATCGTGATTCATACCAACTTGGGGCGCTCGCCTTTGGCAGATGAGGCGGTGGCTGCGGTCGCAGCGGTAGCAGGGGGGTATGCGAACCTCGAGGTGGTCCTTGAAACCGGCCAGCGAGGTGGCAGAACCGCGGGTGTGGTCGACCATGTTTTGGCCCTCACCGGTGCCGAGGCTGCTGTGGTGGTCAACAACAATGCCGCGGCGGTGATGCTCATGCTTACGGCCTTGGCTGGGGGCAAAGAGGTGATCGTCAGCCGCGGCGAGCTGGTCGAGATTGGCGGATCTTTTCGTGTGCCAGAGATTATCAGCGCCGGCGGGGCCACACTCGTTGAGGTCGGCACCACAAATCGCACGCGTGCAGAGGACTTCGAGGCTGCGATAGGGCCGAATACTGCGATGATTTTACGGGTTCATCCGGCTAACTTTAAGCAGGTGGGCTTCACTGAACGGGCTGGGCGGGCAGCACTCGTGGCCGTGGGTAAAAAGCACGGTATCCCGGTCGTCGAAGACCTCGGGTCAGGCTTGCTGGGTGGGCCGTTGAGCCTCGCGGGCACGCCGATGCCTGGCGGTCTTGATGAGCATGTCGACCAGGTGGTCGCGTCGGGCATGGAATTGGTGACATTTTCTGGAGACAAACTCCTGGGAGGTCCTCAGGCCGGGATCATTGTCGGCAAGGCCGAGTTGGTTGCGCGGCTTCGGGGTCACCCGATGTATCGGGCCATGCGCCTGGACAAAATGAGCTTGGCTGGTCTAGAGGTGACCTTGAGGATGGTCAGAGAGGGGCGAGAAAATGAAATCCCAGTCCGAGCGATGTTGGGGCGAACGGCGGCTGAATGTGCTGCCATGGCCAAGACGATTGCCGACGGGATTGTTGGCGCAAGTATCGAGGAAGATATTGGTTTTTCTGGCGGAGGTGCACTGCCCGGTGAGGGCGTCCCCACGGTGGTTGTGGCCATTCGTGGGTTGGATGTGGAGGCCGTGTCTGCCAAGCTTCGCACCGGTGAAACGCCAATTGTGGCGCGAGTTGCGCGTGGTGCTTTGCTCCTCGATCCCCGTACCTTGTTGCCGGGAGATATTAAGCGGATAATAGAGAGGCTCAACGTCCTTATTTCCGCTACCTGAGAGCCATTATGTCCCAAGGCTTCTACGAAATTCTCGGCGTCGAGCATCAGGCTTCGGCCGGCTCGATACAGGCGGCTTTTCAAGGCCGAGTTGCTGAATTGGTTCGTCGGCTGCGGGCAGCACGTCGTCAAGGTGCCGATGTCAGCATTCTCGAGGGCCAAGAGCGGGCCCTGAAAGAGGCTGTGGAGGTGTTGACCGACCGCATTCGTCGCCAGCGATACGACGCCTATCGTCGGGCCAGTCGTGATGGCATGCCCGATGGTGCCGAGAGCATGTGGGATGTTGCGAAGGATGCTTTGGTCGACCCGCGCGCTATCGCCAGCTTGGACGTGCTCCGCGCCACCACCGAACTCAATATCGGCAACCCCTTTACGGTTCAGCCCAAGCCACGGCAATGGTCACAGCCGCAGGTGTCGGCCTCGGCGTTGCCCTCGCCTGTCGCCGCCGCCACAGCAGCACCGGCCACTGGGCCTCAAAGCTCTGTGCGGTCACCGCTGGTCGATTTGGCAACCGAGATCACAGAGCAGGGTCCAGCCGCGGTTGGCTTGTCAGATTCTCAACCAGCCCATTTGCCGTCGGCCGCTGTTGTCACTCCCGCGGCGGATCCGGCCCCAGCGCCCGCACCCGCCCCAGCGCCTGCGCCTGCCCCGCTTGACGACATCGTGGCCATCGCCGGTCGTTTTGGCCTGGATGGTCGCTTTTTGAGCGCGGTTCGCGAGTTGAGAAAACGAACCTTAGATGATTTGGTGGCCGAGACACGCATTTCGCTTCGTTATCTTCACGCGATTGAGAGCAACGACTTCGACGCCCTCCCTGCCGAGACTTTTGTGCGGGGCTATGTCAAAGAGTTTGCCCGGGCCCTCGAGATTCATGAGGTCGATGTAGTCGAGGGTTATCTGGCTTTATTCCGTCAACATCGTGGCTGATTCCCAGCACAGTTTTGTGGCACCTGAGCGAGCAGGTCGGCTGGATAAGTGGCTGGCGGATGCCGTCGGGATTTCCCGCGCGCGGGTGACAGCCTTGGTTGTCGCTGGTCATGTTCGTGTGGATGGGGCCCAGGTGAAGGCATCTAAAAAGCTTCGGGGGGGCGAGGTGGTTGAGGTGAGTATTCCCGAGCCGCCAAAGTCGAGGCTTGTTCAGCAAGATATTCCGCTGCCGATTTTATTCGAAGACACCGATATGCTTATCGTGGATAAGCCTGCGGGCTTGGTGGTCCATCCTGCGAAGGGCCACCCCGATGGTACTTTGGTCAACGCTATTTTTGACAAGCTGGACCCCCAATGTGGTCATCCCGAACGCCCCGGAATCGTGCACCGTCTCGACAAG
>DBIS01000333.1 GCA_002296975.1 Deltaproteobacteria bacterium UBA796
AGATGAAAGCTCACAGCGTCGGTGACATACAGCCCATCGCTGTCGGTGGCGGTCACCGTCACTACGTGATCACCGGGGCTGAGCGCATCATTGCTGAATTCGGCCATGCCAGAGGAGTCCGCACCAGCCTCAGAGAATACTCCATCGACGTCGCTCGACCAGATCAGTGCCACTGCGGTAGGCAGGTCTTCATTGTCGGACACCTCGGCCGAAAAGACGACCGCCGACTCATGGTGCAGCGTGTCACCTGATGTGGGCGCTGTGATGGTAATTTCAGGTGGTGTACCAACCGTAAAGACCAGGTTTGAAGTACATGTTTCGCCAACCTCGTCGCTGACAGTCATGGTGATGACGTGGGTGTTGACGCTCAGAGCATTGGTAGGGAAGGTGACCGCACCCGATGACGCCGGCGAGCTTTCACCGATGGCCCCATCTTTGTCGCTAGCCCATGCTACTTCTAGACCACCGGATGGCACATCCGGGTCGCCTGCCACCCCCTCAAAGATCACCAACTCGCCCTCGGATCCTGCCTCACCGCTCTCGGGCGCAGTAATGGTGCAGGTCGGCGGACTGTTGGGAGGGCCCACTTGCATAGTGATGCTATCTCGGCCCTCCTTTCCGGTGCTGTCCCTCGCGGTGAGGGTGACAAAGTGCTCGCCTTTGCTGAGGTTAATGGCGCCCAGCAGTCCGCCTTCGGAGTCGGGTACGTTGAAGCTGCCCTCAAGCACGCCGTCGAGACTGCTCTCCCAAGTGACAATGATGCTTGAGGGCAGGTCCTCGGTATCGGAGACCTCGCCCGACAAAGTTGTCAGCACATTGCTGTAGTAAACTACTGCACTCGAGGGGGCGATTATGAGTGCCACTGGGGCGTCGGTGGGCTGGACCACCAAGGTCACAGCGTCCACGGCGCTGTCCCCATCAGGGTCACGTACGGCCAACGAAACGGCACCGGCCTCGGGGCCAAAGGTGTGCTCGCAGAGGACCAAACCGGCAGCGTCAGGGGTGCTCGATGTACAGACACGCTCACCGCCGATGGTCCAGGTGACGGATAAGTCATCAAAGCTGTGATTGGGGTCGCCCACTTGGCCAAGGACGACTTCAGTCGCACCTTCCTGAATCGTGTCCCCATCGGCATGAGAGGTGATGTCTACCGTGGGTGCTGAATTGAAGGTCTTGACCCCAGCATCTGAGCATCCGAACATCGTCGTGAAAAGAAATGTGATTGCGCGCATGGAAGCCCCATTTGGTTGAATGGAGCCTGACATGGGCATTTTTCCAGCTTGTCTGAAATAGTCAGCCCCTACTTGCCGTAGCTCACCCAATACACGCCGGTGGAGTACGGCTGGGAGTTCCAGCCCACAAAGTCGCTGTGGCCATCCCCATCCAAGTCCATGTGCACAGATGGCGTATGGGGTGCCGATATATCCACACGGGTACTGCAGTAAACTTGGCTGTCCTTCCCTGCGCCAACCGGCTGTACCACAACATGGTATCCAGCGATGTCGTGTCTTAACAAACTAGAATGGAAGGATTTTTCGGGGCCGCTGCCAACAATGATGGAGAGCCCCGGGGCCGCCTTTTTGGGCAAGCTGGTCGGGTGTTTGTCACCGGGCCGGATCGAGATATGTCCGCCAAACCGAGCGTCAAATACGTCGATCTCCGGGGGGCTCTTGCTGAGCACCGTGATCTCGCTGGCGAGCACCTCTGGGTACAGGGTTTTCTCCAGGCCAAAGCCATTTGAGCGGGCGATTCGAAGGACGAGACGTTGCTCGCTAATCATGAACAGATCCTCATAACCGTCTTCATTCCAGTCCACCGACGAGATGTGGGTCACTTGCTCGGTATGTGGCACCGACTGGAGCGCCCAACTGCGGTCGGCATTAAAACGAAGGATATCAATCCGCTTGCTCCGGCCGGCAAGTACAAGTGCTGGCCTGGCTCCGCCCTCATCGCGGATGTCCATCGAGATCACCGTGGTGGTGGGCACATCGCTAAACCGTGCAGTTGGTGGGTCGGAAGAGTCCCCCCAGAAAGGGCGGCTGCCATTGCCCCAGAACACCCGCACGGCTGCACCGAGGTTGTGAGAAAAGGCGAGGTCCAAAAAGCCATCGCCATCGAGGTCGGCCGCCTTTGCATCGGAGACTTCTTCTAGGCCACGGGGAAGGGAGTCTCGGCGAGGATAAAAGGCGACCTCGGCCTCGCCGTTCCGAACGAAGCAATCTGCGGACGTCTCGCTCAACTCGGGCACCATCTCAGCAGATCCACGACCATCGCGGACAAAAAATACCCATGCGGCCAACACAGCCAAGACCATGCCAATAGCAACAGTGCGTGTGGGCGGCGTCAGATTTGGCGTCGCGTCTTCGAGGTCCGCCACACGGGTCACCCACGCACGTGTTCGTTTAGGCAGGCTGCTCAAAGTGTGGCGGCGATACAGGTCTCCTGGAAACCGACCCGTCACACAATAGGCCAAGCTGGCAGCCAGACTGTAGTGGTCGGTCTCGGGCGTGTGTGGGTCGCCCCGGCGAACCGCCTCCGCCATAAAGGCAACAGTTCCCTCGATGGCCCGAGTGCTGGTGACCACATCGACGCCCGTTCCCATCAAGGCCAAGCCAAAGTCAGCGAGCTTGGCCTCGCCATTTACCAGCAAAATGTTGTGGGGCTTTACGTCGCGGTGGGTGATCCCCTTGGCGTGCGCAGCATCCAAGCCAGAGCGCAGCATATCAAACCAGGCCAGGGCGACATCTTCGTTCACCGGCCCACAACGGCCGATGTGATCCCCTATGGACTCCTCGCACAGTTGCATGATGATGACTGTGCGATCCAGGCCATCGACGCCCTCGATAAACACATCGTGAACGCTGATGATGCCGGGGTGATCTAGCTGGGCCAAAATCCGCGCCTCTTGGCTTAGGCGTGAGGCGAGGGTTGGGTCTAGGCCGGCCCGAATGATTTTTGCCGCCCGCTCCACCTCCAGTCGGGTGTCCAAGACCGCCCAGACCTCAGAAAAAGTGCCTTCACCAATGCGCTCCAGTAGTGCGTATCGGCCGTTGCTGAGGTGGGTGTTTGTCACGGTCAGTCCTTATGAACTATCTGGATATCACCTTCGGGTGCGAGCAAGTTGAGGCAACCTGGTCTGCAGCGTGTGTCGAACTCCAATACAGTCCCAGTATGCCACGCGCCCTCATTAAATCCCCAGCTGGAACCCAGCGTATTGTCCTAACCGAGTCGACACTTATCGGTCGGCATTGGCTCTGTGGAGGGGTGATCAGCAACCCCAGGGTACCACTGTACTGGCTGGAAATCCGGTGGACTGGGAGCGCTTGGGCGTGGCGTCCGCTTGGTGCGGATGACCGCACGCGAGGGCCGGGACAGGCACTTCAACACGGCTGGCGGCGCTGGTCACAAGCCCCAGACCGCAGTCGAGCCATTTATCTGGACGAACAAATCTCGGTAACTATCGTCGATGCTGTGGCCCCAGGTCCTGTGCTCGAGGACTTCTATACGGGACAACGGCTCGAGGGCGACGAACTGCTGGCCCATCTTGAGTGGCGGCGTGATGGATTGAGCGCCATTCAAGATGATGGAGTGGGCGAGATATTAGGCGATGGCGCCATTGTCGATCTACCGTGCGGGCCCTCACGCCTGTGGTTACCCGGCTGCTGGCACCCCACAGTGATGGGCGGCGTGGATATTGGTGCCACCGACTGTACTGTCGATGTCGACCTGGTTCGCCTGGAGGCTGTGTTCACCAGGGGCCGGCATGCTGTGACAATCAAGGGCGAGTGTGTCCGTTTGCTGGCCGCGTACATGCTGGCTCGCCGAGATGACCCCCGAGATTCACAGTGTGGATTCCGCAACACCACTGATGTCCACAACGCGTGGGTCAAGCTGGGCGCCAACACTCAGAGTGCGCCCGACCGTGTCGCTTGGGAGCGGAGCCGAATCCGTTCCCGGCTGGTTCAACAGGGCGCGAGGAATGTGGGGGCTTTGTTTGAGAGAAAGCGTGTGGGCTGCACCTGGTATGTACGCCTCAGCATCGCGCCTGCCCAACTTGTTATTGTTGGCCAGAGCCATGGCGTGGACGACCAATAGCAGCGCTCCGCTAACGACCACCTCAACGATTCAGTCAATACTGATGAACGGCACCGCACCGCCAGTCACTTTAGGCAGCACTCCATTCCATTTCTCGAGCGCCCGCAACTCCAAGACAGCTGGGCTCTTGCGCAGGGCTTCAGCCTCGATGCGAATGGCCTCTGCCTTACCTTTGGCCTCTTCAACTTGTTGCTGGGCCTCGAACTTTACCTGCTCAAGCTTGTTTTGGGCCGCGAAGGCCTCTTGCTCTGCCGTTACTTTCTTTTCGATGGCGAGGTTGAATGAGTTCGAGAAGCTAAAATCCACAATATTGAGTTCATCGAGAATGATGCCATTGGGCTCTATCTTTTCCTTTACATTGGCCTTGATGGCCTCTCGTACGTTGGACCGCTTGGTGATGAGCTCTTCTGCGGTATACAACGCAATGGCAGATTTGACTGCCTCTTGGATGCTCGGCTCGATGATACGCTCTCGGTAATCCAGCCGGAATTCCTGATACACCAAAGCGACTTGATCCGGGTCCAAGTGGTAGTTTACGGCCACCCGTGTGGAAACACTTTGAAGGTCTTTTGATGCGGCGTTTGAGGATGCTTCATCTTTTTCGATCTGCACGCTCATCTTCACCACCCGCTCCACCATGGGGATCTGGAAGTAAAGGCCCTCGTCTAAAATTGTGTCGGTCACTGCGGAGAAGCGAAGACGCACACCTCGCTCACCAGCACCCACGGTGCCAACAGATGACGACAACGAGGCCAAAAGCACCACCCCGATGGCAAGGTTCCGAACGAATAATTCACGGCTATTGGAGTTTGGCATGGCGAGGCACCTGTAGTTGTGGCCATTTCGGCCGTTGGTAAAGCTCACTAAGCCATCGTAGCCATAGAGACACGGGTTGATATGAGCGCAATGGCGGCGTGACTAGCCTTCCAGTTTGTCCACAATCATCGAGATGAATTCATCTCGGTCAACGTCACGGTACTCGTAGGTGTCTTCGAACCAGGTCACGATCGGGTCGTCTCCACCTGTACGGGCCATCTTGGCGACCGCAGCACTCTCTGAGCACAGGTGAACGATGCGGCCCAATACCCCATCCGATGCTGAATGACCTGCATGGTAGCGATTCCGAAGCCAGGTGAAAATGAGGTAAACCAATACCGGGTCTGCATCACGGAGCAGTGGCAATGTTTGGTCCGGTGGTAGGCTGCCATTTTCGATCGCGCCTAGCAGTCTGGATGCAACTCGTTTTTCGTGGTCAAAGGCCATGGGGACACTCGCTAAAGGTGGAGAAAACAGGGTTAAAAAGGCAGCTTATTAGGCTGCGTGTCGTGTGTCAGTGGTCATTTATGGAAATAGGCGCCCAAATTGAATCCATGTTTCGCCGCTTGGTGAGTTTGGGGATCGCCGTTGCTGCACGCACGCCCCGCGATGTTTTCCCATGCCTATCCACTTGCCCTCGCAGCCGATGAGTTTGGGCCATACAGCAGCCTTGGTCTTGGGGCATCCATCATTCGTTACCGTGAAACCATCGTGTTGGGGGGCCGCAAACCACTGGCGACCACCGTCCATCCACGACAACGCTACACCGTCACAATTTGCGATTTTCACAGCCACGATACCGGGCCAAGCCATCCGCCCCGGGGTGTTCGTGTGAGCGACCACGGATGTTTTGGCCACCTGGAGCCAAGCTGGCCCCATGCCAACCCGAAGCCCACCGGAGACGGCCCGGATGTTGCCGCGGGATGGTGCAGTAAGGGTGAAGAGATCAGCACTGCCTTCTCCGAAGATGAGACGGCCCTTGTGTTCAAACACCCAAGCCTGTCCACTCACACGAAGGTTGTTGATTTTTAGCTTGTCGAAGCTGCCGTTCGGAAGCCGAATATCGAGCAATGTAGAATGGATTTCGCCTGTGTTTACCGAGAGGCGGTATAAACTCAGTTTCTTGGCCCGTATACCCAACCAGGCGACCACTCCGGCGTGGTATCTGGATAGGCTCAATGGACGACCATCAAGAGGACGGAGCTTATGGCTCGTCCAACGGGTGTTTTGCAAGGACCATATGGTGGCCCTGGTGCCCGTCCACGCGATGCCACCCCCCGGAGTGGGGACCCAGCGTGTGTCGGCTGAATTTTGAACGACAGGTGGAAGGGGTTGTTGCTGCCAACCGTCATGGGACCATTGGAATAGGCGAGGAATGCTGAGGTCGAAACGCCCACCGATCCAAATGGCTGTGTGACCTGAAATCTCGCTCAGCTGTACCAAAGGGTCAGCCTCTACCCCTGAACTCAAGGGCCCGCACCGCGGTGAAGTTTCTGTAGCCAGGCATAATATTTGGTCATTTTTGGCAAAATCACCTTTCAGCCAAGCCGGCCTGCTCTCAATGGCACGGTCGCTCCCCTCAGGTTGAAAGGAAATTCCCTGTTTTGAGGCGCACCCGCTGCTCAAGCTGGCCAAGAGGCAGGCCAAATATGACAAAAATGTCCATGGCATCGAAGGGATATATCTCAACCACAGACCCATGGCTAAACGCCAACGCGCTTCTGGGTTGGATACAGTCAGCATTGCGTTAAGACAATCCGGGTAAGCACACTGCATCTCCCACCGCCTCTACTTTTTACCTCCTCCCCCGGCCTGACTTTGACCACCCTCGTCCTCGCAGAAAAACCTTCTGTCGCCCGAGACCTGGCCCGAGTGCTGGGCGCCGACAAAAAAGGGCCGGGTTGTCTGCATGGCAATGGCTTGGTGATCAGCTGGTGTTTCGGACATATGGTCGAGTTGGTCGAGCCAGCACAATACGATCCAGCCTGGAAAAAATGGCAGTTTGACACCCTGCCGATGGTGCCGACGACTTTCAAGGTGAAGGTTCGCAAGGGAATTGCCGAACATTGGGCCCACCTCAAACGGGTGTTTAAGGACAAAGACCTGAGTGCTGTGGTCAATGCCTGCGATGCGGGGCGAGAAGGTGAGCTGATTTTTCGCTACGTCTACGAGGCCCTGGGATGTAAGGCCCCAGTACAGCGGCTTTGGATTTCATCGATGACCGACGAGGCCATCAAAAAGGGCTGGGCGAATCTCCGCGATGGTCTTGAGTACGAACCGTTGGCTGATGCAGCACGCTGCCGTTCTGAGGCCGATTGGATAGTCGGCCTCAACGCCACACGGGCCATGACCTGCTTGGCTCGGGCTGGCGGTGGAGACCAGTTGTTATCCGTCGGGCGAGTGCAAACGCCCACTTTGGCCATGATTGTCGACCGTGATCACGAAATCGCCAACTTCCAGAGCAAGGATTTTTGGACCATCCAGGCCACATTCGGCCTCAAATCTAGTGCTTCAAATGATGATGCATCACAGGCCTGGGTGGGACGTTGGTTTCGCCCTGCCCAAAAGAGCGCTGGGCAAGAGTCTGTGCAAGCAGGAGAACGCTTGAGCACAGAGGCTGAAGCCCAGGCGATCGTGGCGGCGGCAGATGCCCAAGTTGGAATCATTAGCCGCTTGGATGAGCGGAAAAAGACCGAGCCACCGCCCTTCTTTATGACCTCACCAGCCTTCAACAAAAGGCAAACC
>DBIS01000266.1 GCA_002296975.1 Deltaproteobacteria bacterium UBA796
GTAAAACTTCTTGCCACATTCGTAGCAGGTGAAGCGTGTTCCGAGGCTGGACTTGTCCTGCATAAGGGCACCCGACTGGCTGAGGCCGCGTTGAGTCGCGACGCGGTTTGATACCACACCCGTACGAGACGTCAAGCTTCTTGGCCAAACCAAGGAGGCCCCGCTACTCTAGTTATAGGGGGCCCATTTGGCAGAAAGCCACGATCGACGGATAAAACCCATCACTGGTAGGGACATACGACCAAAAAGCCCAGGGCATGTTTGGGCCTGGATTGTGATCGCTGTGGGTACGGTCATATTTTTAAGCATCGCGCTGTGGGTGGTGGTCGCGGGGCGAAGTGAAATTCATACTTTAGTTGGGGTGGAGCGGGTCCACCGTATTGTCCAGCCCTGGGTGGAGCGATGGAGTCAATCTCCTGGACCGCCACGGGTTTATAATGAGCAGGCCTTTCGGTCGGCAATCGCTGGTGATGTCGACGAGGCCGCCCGGTTGACATCGATGTCTTTGGCGTTGGACCCAGAGCAAGTCGGCATTTGGGCCCGCATGGTGTGTTTGTCTTCGGTGGTTGTGCCGGGTCCGTACACGATCGAAAAGCTGGAGTTGGACCCTCTGATTCAATTGCTTCAGGGCACAGAGCTTGAGCCCGATGCTGTGGCGCTTGCATCTCAATGGTCCAGTGTGGAGTACGGTTTAGGCGGGTCGGGCGCCGAACCCCATGAATTTTTACACCGTTGCTTGGAGGCCTCTGTTGGTGGGCCACTATAAAAACCCCATCCCGAACGGTTGACACCTTGGACGTGTCGCCATAAACGCGTGTCCTGATTGTGTGCCTTAGGTACGCAGCCTCCCGTATTCGTCTGGGCATCGCCCGCGACGTGTCACCACCAGAAGAGTGAATCATGACCACCACAAACCCGAATTCAGCGACGGTCGAGCGTACATGGTACGTGATCGACGCCGAGGACCAAATCCTCGGACGTCTGGCCACCCGCGTCGCCACTGTGCTGCGTGGCAAGCACAAAGTAACCTTTGCTCCCCATGTGGATTGCGGCGATTACGTCGTGGTGCTCAACGCGAATAAGGTCAAGCTTTCCGGAAATAAAGAGAACGCCAAAGAGTACTACCGTTACAGCGGTTATTCTGGCGGTCTGAAAGTGCGCACCGCGGCTGAGGTACGCGCAGAAGACCCAGAGCGGATGATCACCCAGGCTATCAAGGGCATGCTGCCCAAGAATAAGTTGGCCCGGGAAGTTATCACCAAATTGAAAGTTTATGGTGGTGGAGAACATCCCCACGCAGGCCAGCAGCCTCAGCCATTCCCCGCTTACGTTTAGAGGATTATTTTAGATGGCCATCACACAATTTTACGCAACCGGGCGCCGAAAAAGTTCAGTCGCTCGTGTCTATCTTCGCCCCGGAAAGGGCAATATTGTCATCAACCGTACGCCGGTAGAAGACTATTTCAACCGCGACTCAATCAAGTTGATTCTTAAGCAGCCTCTGGCGCTTACCAACGCTCTTGAGGACTTTGATATTCTTGTCAACGTTCATGGCGGCGGAAAAACAGGTCAGGCTGGAGCGGTTCGGCTGGGCATTGCCCGCGCCCTGTGCGAAGTAAACCCCGAAAACCGTGCTGTGCTCAAGAAGAATGGCCTACTCACTCGCGATGCCCGTAAGGTCGAGCGTAAGAAGTATGGTCAGCCTGGCGCACGGAAGAAGTTCCAGTTTAGCAAGCGCTAAACCGCAGAAAATACGAAAAGAAGCCACCTTTTGGGTGGCTTCTTTGTTTTTATGGGTGCAGAAACTCCACCAGTCCGATATTGATCTGGCCCATGAGAGCGGTCGCAATAATACCAGCACACATGGGTTCAAAACGCCTGCCACACAAGGTGCTGGCGGATGTTCATGGCGTGCCCCTGGTCTTGCATGTGTGTAGCCGGGTCGAGAAGGCTCGGGGAATCGATGCAGTTTTTGTTGCGACGGATTCCGATGAGATCGCTTCGGTAGTCGATGCTGCTGGTGTCGCGGTTATTCGGACATCCGGCGATGTCGAAACTGGCACGGACCGGGTGGCAGAGGCGATTGCTAGCCTAAATGCCGATATCGTGTTGAATGTTCAGGCGGATAACGGTGACCTTCAAGTTGAGGTCATCGAGCGTATCGTGGAGCGTTTAGCGGATAATCAGGTTCAGGTTGTGACGGCAGTAGCGCCATTTCCGGCAGACCGTTCACCAGATGACCCGTCGATAGTGAAGGCTGTGGTCGATCGGCATGGGCGAGCGATTTACTTTTCTCGCTCCGCGATACCACACGGCGGACCCTGGCTTCAGCATATCGGGGTATATGGATTTCGTCGGGATGCTCTTGAGCAGTTTTCGGCTTGGGGCCGGGGCGTCTTGGAGCAATCGGAGCAGCTCGAGCAGCTTCGGCTTATCGAAAATGGTTTATTGATTCATGCGGTCTCTGTAGAGCGCGGAAGCATTGGTGTAGACACAGAGGCCGATTTGAAGCGGCTTCTTTCCTCAATTAGCGATTTTTCTAAAAACAACCGAGGTTGTCATGCGTAAGAAGTTCATTTTTGTCACCGGTGGTGTTTTGTCCTCTTTGGGGAAGGGTCTGTCCGGCGCGGCCATGGGTGCGGTCCTTGAGGCAAGGGGGATTCGGGTGACCAATATCAAGATGGACCCGTACATCAATGTCGACCCAGGCACCATGAGCCCGTACCAGCATGGAGAGGTTTTTGTGACCGACGATGGCGCTGAAACCGACCTGGACTTGGGCCATTACGAGCGGTTTACCTCGTCGACGATGCTTCAACGAAACAACTTTACGACGGGCCGGGTCTATCAAAATGTGATCGAACGTGAGCGGAAAGGGGAGTACCTTGGTCACACTGTTCAGGTCATTCCACACATTACAGATGAGATCAAAAAGTTGATTTGGAACGGTGTGGGAGAAGCCGATATTGCGATTGTAGAGGTCGGCGGTACGGTAGGCGATATCGAGTCCTTGCCCTACCTAGAGGCGATTCGCCAGTTCAGGAACGACGCGGGTGCGGACAATGTTTTGTACCTTCATTTGACCTTGGTCCCTTTTATCAAGACCAGTGGGGAGCTCAAAACAAAGCCAACGCAGCACTCGGTCAAGATGCTACGCGAAATCGGCATTCAACCAGACATTCTTCTGTGTCGCGCCGACCGAGACATTCCAAAGGCCACCCGAGAAAAGATTGCCTTGTTTTGCAATGTTGAGGAGGACTGCGTCATCGCTTGTCCTGATGTGGACAATATCTATCAATTGCCCGTGACCTTGCATGAGGAGGACCTCGACGATCGCATCTTAGAGAAGCTGGGTATTTGGGCGGCTGCCGCACGGCTTGAGCCATGGATCGATCTGGTGGACTCCATGGATAAGGCCAAATTGGAGGTGACCATTTGTATCGTTGGCAAGTACGTTCATTTGGCGGATACCTATAAGTCCTTAAATGAGGCGCTCACCCACGGTGGGGTCGCCAATGGAGTTCGGGTCAAGCTCGACCTGGTCGACGCTGAGACCATCGACCCTTTAAATGTAGGTGGCAGTCTGGGGCATGCCGACGCAGTGTTGGTGCCCGGTGGTTTCGGAGAGCGCGGCATCGAAGGAAAAATTGGCGCCATCCAATGGGCCAGAGAGAATAATGTGCCCTTCTTTGGGATTTGCCTTGGGATGCAGATGGCCGTCGTGGAGTTTGCACGCAATGTGCTTGGGCATCTCAACGCCCACAGCCGCGAGTTCAATGAACAGGCTGAGCATATTGTCATCGAGTTGATGGATGAGCAGCAAAACGTGGTCGACAAGGGTGGGACCATGCGTCTTGGAGGCTGGCCATGCGCCTTGCGTCCGGGCTCTACCGTGGAAAAGATCTATGGCAGTGG
The DNA here is from genome assembly GCA_002296975.1 of Deltaproteobacteria bacterium UBA796. Taxonomy (GTDB): domain Bacteria; phylum Myxococcota_A; class UBA796; order UBA796; family UBA796; genus UBA796. Next base: position 3,916 of record DBIS01000266.1, read on the forward strand.
AGAGGTAAACGAGCGTCACCGTCACCGTTACGAGGTCAACCCAGGATATTTTGACTCTCTTGAGCAAGCGGGTTTGAAGGTCACCGGCCGCAGTCCAGATGGCAAGCTTGCAGAGATGATTGAGTTGAAGGCACACCCCTATTTTGTGGCATGCCAGTTTCATCCAGAATTTAAGAGCAAGCCATTGGCGCCGCATCCGTTGTTTTCAGCCTTCGTGAAGGCTGCGACCGCTCAGAAGGCAAAAAAGTCTAGATCGGGAAAGGTCGATAAGGCTGGGGCTGCGGGGCCCGAGGTCGCCGAGGCCTAAGTATGGTCTGGATGTTCTTCATGGCCGTCGCTTTGGGTGGACCAGAAGTCACCCTCGGTGGTGCCAGCTTGACCCTGAAACCAGAAGCGGTCGATGGCCTATCTTTGACCATTACCGCCGATTCAGCTCGCTTCGATTTGGATGTTGGACGCGGGATGTTCGAAGGGTCAGTGAGGGCCAGCAGGGGAGACATTCATCTGTCCGCCGACAAAGCAGAGGTCGTCCTGGGAGATGGGACCCATCGAGCGGTCATCACAGGATCAGTTGTCGTCACTCAAGGCGAACACCGTGCTACCGGTGAAAAAGCTGTTGTGGAGGGGGCGCTTTTGGTCCTCACCGGGCACCCAATGTTGGTCTCACCCAGTCACAAAATGGTTGGTGAACGGATGGTTTTCCGGGTGGGGGAGAGAACGGTTGAGTGTGATGCCTGCACCATTACTGTGGCAGATCGTCCATGACGACGGGCTTGGTGGTGTCGAGGCTGAGTCATGGGTTTAATCGGCGGCTTGTGCTCTCAAAGCTCAACCTGACTGTCCTGCCAGGGCAGATAGTTGGGTTGTTGGGTCCAAACGGCGCGGGGAAGAGTACAGCCCTGGCCATTATCGCAGGACAACTCAAGGCCGATGAGGGAACGGTGACCTTATCGGGTCAAACCCTAGACGGGTTTCCGTTGTATCGAAGGGCCCGCCTGGGGTTGGGATATTTGGCCCAAGAGCCATCAATTTTTCGCGATTGCACTGTGCGGGAGAATGTGGAAATCGCCGCCGAAGGGCTGGGAGCCGAAATTGGCTCAGTAAAACAGCAACTGACCCAGTGTGGTTTGGGGGGCATTGCACAGCAGCGGGCTGGTACATTGTCTGGAGGCGAGCGCAGACGCTTGGAACTCGCCAGGTGTTTGGTTGGGAATCCGTCCTTTTTGCTGCTGGATGAACCGTTTTCGGGTGTTGACCCAATCGGGATTTCAGATTTGCAACAGCGTGTCATATCGTTGGCCCAAGAGGGGATTGGGGTGTTGGTGACCGACCATTCGGTCGTGGCCACCCTCAATATTTGTCACCATGTGTTGATCTTGGATGGTGGGATCATCATGTCCGAAGGTTGCCCCGAGGATGTTGCCGGTAGTGAGGTCGTGCGTGAGCGGTACCTTGGGCATGGCTTCGAATGGAAAAAGAACCGCTAAACCAGGAACACTCGGCCATTCTTTGGGGTTGAGGCGTGTGGGTGGTTCACTTTTTTCAAGATTCAGATTCCATCACCGGTATAGCTTGTCGTAAGATGACCCTACAGGTAAGGTCACCTGGGTCTATTGGGGACGAATGGCGCTTCAGATTCGTCAAACTCTAAAGCTTTCACAGAAGCTGGTACTCACCCAGCAGCTGCAGCAGGCTATTGAGTTGCTGGTATTGAATTCCCAGGAGCTGCTTGAGGCCGTCAATAAGGAACTCCTCGAGAATCCCGCGCTTGAAGAGGTGCCGGGGAGCAGAGACGAGCAATACTCAGAAGCCGAGAGCAAGCTTCTTCAGGATGCGGCGAAGGTCAACCAGGAGGCCCAAGAACAAAATAATGGCGCCGCCGAAGATGGTGGCACCGACTGGGCCAAGGTGCTTGAGGAGCGCCGGAAAGGCGATGGTGCCCCTTCGAGCGCCGCCGGAACACGCCATGAGGATATGCCTTCGATCGAGGCGACTCTGGCCACATCAGAGGACCTAGCCGGCCACCTCATGTGGCAACTAAACCTTCAGTCGTGTACCGACGCTGAGTATATGGCAGCTGAGGCCATCATCCATAATTTGGATGGGCGAGGGTATCTGGAGCTGACTCCCGATGAAATCCAAGCTGAGACTGGGGTTCACACTGATGCGGTTGAGGGTGCGCTGATGATTGTGCGGGGATTCGACCCCCTCGGCGTGGCCACCTGCAGCTTGGTGGAGTGCTTGGTGTATCAGGCCAAGTTCTTTTGGCCCGAAGACCCATATATTATCGCGCTTCTTGAAAACCATCTTCCGGACTTAGAGCGTCGGGATTATCCGGGCATCGCCCGTTCCTTGGCCATCCACGCCGAGGATGTGATGGAATACCATCGCATGATCAAGACCTTAGAGCCGCGCCCAGGTCGGGTGTATCAGGATGCTCCTGACCGGTACATCATCCCAGACATCACAGTCGAGCGCGTGGGCGAAAAGTGGCGTATTCAGCAAAATGACGATGGCATGCCCCGCTTGCGGGTGAGTGGCTATTATCAGAAGATTTTGACTGATTTGGCCTCTTCGAAGGAGGACAAGGCCTATATTAAGGAGCGCCTAGAGTCCGCAGACTTCTTGATAAAGAGTATTTTCAAGCGTCAACGGACCATTCATAAGGTGATGGAGTGTATTCTTGTTCACCAGCAGGGATTTTTTGACCAGGGGGTCGAAAAGCTCAAGCCATTGGTGCTGCGAGAGATCGCAGATGAGATCGGCGTTCACGAATCGACTGTTTCTCGGGTGACCACCAACAAATACGTCCAGTGCAGCCATGGCATTTTTGAGTTGAAGTATTTTTTCAACGCGGGGATTTCACGTCTACATGGCGAGGATGTGGCAGCCGAAGCGGTCCGCCAAAAAATTAAAAAGCTCATCGCCGATGAAGATGCCCAGCGCCCCTTGTCCGACCAAAAAATCGTAGGGCTATTGGTCAGTCAAAACATCAAGATAGCCCGGCGAACAGTCGCCAAGTATCGAGAATCGATGGGTATTTTACAGTCGTCTAGAAGAAAGAGAGTCATCTAAAAGAAAGAGCGTTTTTTGATCAACCCTGGCCATTATGGCCCCAACCCCAACAACGGAAAGTCCCAATGAATATGGACCTCACCTATCGGAATCTAAAACCTTCAACTCGTCTCAAAGGGAGGGCTGAGAAAAAATTCCAAAAAGTGGCCAAGCATCTGCGTGAGCCGATCGAGGCACACTTTGTGCTGCGTGAAGAGAAGCATATGAAAATCGCCGAATTGACGGTGACTGGGAGTGGAGAGGTGTTCAAGGCAGAGGAGCAAACTTCAGATATGTTTGCGTCGATCGACGGTGCGATGACCAAGTTGGAACGTGTTGTTCGGCGGCATAAAGAGCGCGTTCAGGACCGGTGGCACACTGGGTCTTCCGAAGCCGCAGATGGCTTTGTTGTGCCGTCTGTCGATGAAGGCGAGGACATCGAGGCGTAGGTGCCGAATCAGGCCCCAATCGGGGACCGGCCCGTAACGGTTCAAGTTCTGGTGTCCGCGAAGGAGCGACTCGGTGTCGTTCTAGAGTGCGGTCACCAGGGTTTGGGTCGAGCGATTAAAAATAGAGAACCCGTCAAGCCAGGCTTGGTTCTTGCTGGCCTGCAGCCTGCACACACGGACGCTGTTCATGTGATGGGCCGGGCTGAATATGAGTATTTATCGGTTCGCTCGCCAGGGGAACAGCGGAAGATATTGATGGACTATGTCCGTTCTGGGATTCCATGCGTGGTGACGTGTTGGGGGCTTCGGCCCCTGCCGGTCTTACTGGAATTGGCGGCAGAAAACGAGGTGCCAATATTTAGCACCACAAAGTCCACCGGCGCATTTATCCGCGAACTCCAGGCTGTGCTGATTTTGGAGATGGCCCCCAAGGAACAACACCATGGTGTCTTGGTTCAGGTGCATGATTTGGGGATTCTGCTGACCGGTATGAGCGGCATTGGCAAGAGCGAAACCGCCCTTGAGTTGGTGTTGCGTGGGCATCGGATGGTCGCGGATGATGTGGTGGAGTTTGGGCGTACCGGTGATTCACTGATTGGCATGGGCTTGCCCAGCCTCGGTCAATTTGTCGAAATTCGGGGGCTGGGAATTCTTCATGCTGGTGATCTTTTTGGTCAGGCTGCCGTTGTTGATTCGGTTCGGCTTGATTTGGTTGTCCAACTGGTAGAATGGGAAACATCGATTGAGCTAGACCGGACTGGCCTCGATACGAAATTCCTGATGATTTTGGGTGTTGAGGTTCCCCACCTGGTCTTGCCTGTTCGGCCGGGGCGAAACATAGCGATGATCGTCGAAATCGCCGCAAGAAATCAGATTTTGCGTAAGCGCGGAGTCAACTCGGCCCAACGCTACGAGGCGGCCTTGCTTGCCAAACTTCAATCCTCAAACTGCGAATGAATTAGCCATTGCGCTCGAGTATTCCAGGTCTTGGTACACCCAGGCCAGTTGAAGCTCAAGCGGGGGGCTGCTGACAAGAGTTGGTTGAGTGGCTGGGCTTTAAGGCCCATTTTGATGCTTTCAGCATCTGCCCATATCGGGTGCCCATCGACCCCATTGTGGGTGGGAACACACGGTGTTTTCTGAGCTGTGAGGGACCGGAGGACAGAGGCTGGCGGGGGTGGTACATCCACCGGGGTCACCAAAACGGGCCCAGAAACCCCGTCCAAGCCAATGCTCAAGGAGGCAGCCATATCGGTCGTTTTCCACTTCTGGTTGTGGCGGATGGTGACAGAAGTTGGGAGAATTTTCTCCACCTCAGCGTGTTGGCCACCCAAGACCACGATGACTTCGGCGCCCACAGCCTCAAAAGCAGCAATAAGTTCCAAAATAATCGGTGCGCCATCCCACGGTAAAAGGGCTTTCGGATATCCCATGCGGCTGGAGGCCCCAGCAGAGAGGATGACGGCGGTGAGCTTGTTGGCGTCCAGGTTCATCGTGGCATGTTACCGCAAGGCACATTTTGGGGAATTTTTGTGGTGTGGTTGTACTTGGTACTGATGGCTTGCTCCTCCCGACATCAAGTTGTGGATGTGCAGCCCAAAGTGCAGCGAATGGCCGTTCAAATTTCGGCCATTTTTGGTGAGATCGTGTCTCCAGACAGCGGCGAGATATTCCAAGAGGCGACATCAGCAGAGCTTGAGATGGTGATCAGCTTGGCGCCCACCCGGCTGTTTCGAGATGGGTCCGAAGGCCGGCGGCTTGGGGTTGAGCGGGCCAGTTTGCGCCTTGGGGCCGACGGGGTTCCGTTTCGTGGATTTAGCTTGGCTGGCAGAGCTGTTGAGCTGCGAACCTTTCCCGATGGCGAGATTTTGATTATCGATTGGGTGGAGACAATGGCAGGTGCAGGGCGATTTATGGACGTCTTCGAACTCATTTTCCCAGCCATTTCTCCCGCACCGCCATCTTTGGCGCGTGGTGCCTCGGCCCCCAGACGAATCATATGGCCCTATTTGGGGGAAAGGAAGCTTCGATGGGACTCTGCAGTGGATGCGGTTTGGACGAATGAGGGTGCGGAAGAGCGGGCGGGGGTCAAAACCTGGCGCCTTATATACACAGGTCCATGGCGGATACATGGCGGTCGAAGAACCGGTCCGGGGCGCATTCAATTTAGAGGCCTCGGCAAGGCCAGTGGGACGGTATGGCTCGATAAAAGCTCCGGTGACCTGTCTGGTCACGATTTTGAGTGGTCACGCACGGTGACGGTTCAGGGTGAATCTGGACAGCTCCAACAGGTACAAAAATTCGTGGGTACAGTGAAGGTGATTCAATGATTTGGGCCATTTTACTGGGGGCTACACCGCTCGATCCGGTTGGGGCACCCTTGGATTTCTATCTTACGGACCACAAGATCGGTGCGGTGCTTCAGGGTGTCGTGCCGGGATTACAGTCTTGTGTGGGTGGGAAGGATTTCAGTGTCGGGGTGGGTTTGGCATTGCTGTCGACTGGCGGTATCAAAGTGCGCCAAATTGGGCCTGTGTCTGCAGCGAATCGGGCTTGTCTGGATACACTTTTTTCCGCAGCAGAGAGCCCCAGTCACCACGGGGAGGACCTGGAAGTCGAGACCACTGTATATCTACGGGATGGTGTGGTTTTAGTGTCGGCGAGTCCAAGGGTGTTTCGGCGTTTGGTGGGGCCGCTGATGTTGTTCGTAAGCGGCGATGCAGACGCCCGTTTGCGGGTTGCTGAGTATCTAGGTGGAGGGGATGCCCGCGAACGGTAGTACAGTGGGTGTGTAGTTTTCAGCGGGAGAGGGATATGGGCTTGAAAGAACCATGGGACGAATTGGTCGATGGATGCCATTGGCTTGGGGACCGCGAGGGGATGCTCGCTTGCGTACCAGAGCTTGCTCAGGCCGTGCGGCCATTACAGGCGTGGCCAATCGGCCGGTCAGGTAAGCAGTGGGTTTGGCCTGTCACGGGCTTGGACCGACTGAGCGGTGCCCTGGTTGAGACCATGGAGCGAACGCGAGCATCTGAGGGCGATGTCTTGTCTGGCGTGCAGCCAGAGGCCATAGCTGGTGATGTGTTGGTTTCCCAGTTGGGAACTTTACTCCAAGGCATTTCAGAGCGGTCGGTTTCGACGGTTGTCCTCGGGGTTGCAGCGATGAGCGTCTCCCTTTTATCCGGTGGCCCCATGTCGTCTGATGAGCCTGCGGTGGCGCGGCGTGCACAGAGCTTGGTGGCTGGAATGAACGCGTTGGATGCCCCAGAAAAGGCGAAGGCCCTGGGTCGGGTTTCGGATGCTATTTCTGCGCGGGTGGCTGCTGCTTTGATGCTGAATGGTCTTAGTGCGCGTGGTTTACCCAGGCTGATGATCGCTAATCGGCTGTTGTGGGTCATGGCCCATGACGCCTTGGACCTCCCGCTTGCATCTTCTATTATCGGGAGTGCGCTTGATGAGGGCGTTGTCTCATCTGTGGAGCGCATCGCCAAGTGTGCCTTGAGCGATGCCGCCGAGCGCCTGGGGGGCCGCAAGGAACGTGGGGCAGACACTTTGGCAGAGGCCATTACCAAAAGTGCTGTGGGAGACCCATTATTGGGCCGTTCGTCTGGCCCGCTGCTGATTCGCTTATTGCCTCATCTTATCGACGCCCGCTCATTGAAGGGGCGAGTAGAAGCGCACAAGTTGGCCGCTCGTTTGTTGGAGCCAGGCGCCATTCGTACATTGTCAGGCGCATGGGAAGAGCTTGTAGAGCCGCTCGGAGTATGGGATTGCGTGGGCGCTGTGATGGCCAAAATCGTTTTTGTCGAGCGAACTGAGGGCGGGTGGAGAATCGACTCCAACGCCATCGACGATACTGTGGTTTGGGCGATGTCCATTCCTCGGGCTGAGCCAAGACGGGTTCACGCGGTCGTTGCCCTGCGCTTCGGGAATGTGATCGCTGCAGGTGGTGGTGGTGCAGAAATGCGGGCGGCGGTGTTTCGCCGGTGGGTCACGATGCTGGGGGACCAACAAGTTGGTTGTTGGATCGGGGGCCATGGGGTCGCAGTCTTCAATCGGGCCGCTGATGCACTGGTTTTTGCACATTGGGTCAATCGGAACTTTGTTGGGGCCGATGGCATGTTGGAGACCAAAGACCAACCCGTGGCCTTACCGCCTGGGGTTTGGGTGGCTGCGGGGGTCGCGATGGGTGTTGTCGTTGGTGGGGATGATGGAGACCACACGCTCTTAGATGGCCCTGCAGTGTCTGAGGCCCTTCACCTTTGCGGCGGCAGTCCGGTGGTGAAGACCCAAGATGACCCGCTCCAAATTCGCAGTGTCGCCATCGGACTACGGGGCCTGGAAAGCAGTGGGGTTAGCATGTCGCGGGCGGTGATGGCCGCTGCGTTGAACGATTGGGGCGGCCTTGTGCATCGGTTTGGAGATAGTGCGGAGGTGGCAGGTGTTCAACGGGACTTTCAATGCTATCCGGTAGAAGGATGGGCTGAGCACAGCCAGGGAGCGATGTTATTTTTCAGCTTGGGTGCCCATCGGGGCCATGGTGTCGTTGAGTTGAAATATGTCGACTCAGCGGGCTTGCGCGACCTATGCGCACAGGACGAGCGTCTGCAGGCGGGCGAGTTGAAAAGCGAAGCGCCCGCTACGTCGGATGAGGAAGATCCTTTCGGCTTTGGCGCCCAGCCCCGTGAAGATGGTAGTCCGGATGGCAGTAGCTGGGGTCAGCCGGGCTTCGGTGACGACGACGGTTCACACGGTTATCGAGCATACAGAGGTGAGCGATGACACGATTGGCGATTTTTTTGGTTTTGATGGGCTGTTCAGATGAAAAGTCTACCGATGATGCTCAGGCAGTAGAGGCCCTGGACATCACTGGAAAATACCAAATCTTTCCTGGCTCGGCGACCGGCTGTACTCTGGGGGAGGGTGAGGACGCCATCTCGGAAAATTTCTGGGTTATCGATTGGATGACGGGTCCGCTGAAGGTCAATGATGGTGACGAAGGGCTTAGCTTTTTGTTCCCGAAGGGTGGCGAGGAAGGCTACGAGTTTTCAGCCTCGATAATAGACAACGGGACCTTCACCTTGTTTGGTGACGTCGTCTTTGAGGGCAGCACGGACCGAGGGCTTGGGCCAGAGCCAGTGATGGCGAGGCTTTCGCTTGATGGTTCAGGGGAGGCCAACATGAACGAAGACTGCTGGAAACTCACGGGCCATCTGCTCGTGACCGTCGATGAAGACGACGATGGTATTGAGGTGAACAACTGTGAGATCAATGTGCCTTTT
>DBIS01000262.1 GCA_002296975.1 Deltaproteobacteria bacterium UBA796
GACCGAGGTCGGTCGTTCAACCCATGAATTCACTCGTTCACATCGCCCTGCTTGCCAGCTTTCCAGTTGCCGCTTCAGAATTTTCATCTTTGGTGGGGATTGATGACCTTATGGTCTCAGCGGACGAAATCGTTGCGGGTCGGGTTAGCGCCACAAAGGCTCTGTCTAAGCGTGATGGGCTGATTTACACCCAGGTAACCCTCGCCGTGGAGCGAGCCCTTCACCAACCCAAGGGCAAGGACCTCAGCTTTTCGGTACCCGGCGGCATGGTTGATGGTGTCCAGCTTTCAGTGCCGGGCGCACCACGGTTTCGTACAGGCGATGAGGTGGTCGTGTTTCTCGCAGATGGCGGGGTTTTGGGTCTGGGGCAGGGGGCCCTGTTCAAGTCGGAGCATGGTTATGCCCAAGCCGATCAGCCACTCGGAACACCCACAGTTTCCGTGAAGTCCATTTTGGGTGATGGTGCCGAGGTCGGTGCTTGTCTTAGCAGTCAGCTTCGCATCGCGGCCACAGAGGATTGGTCTGTACGGGGTACGATAAGCGCCGGGCTCATGGCCAAACGCGCACGGGCTGTGGAGGTGTCGCTGTTGGGCGGGCTGACTTATCGCTTTGGGGTCTGTACCGACGGGCACAGCGATACCATGGCCGTCACAGTCTTCGACCCCGATGGCAACCCGGCTGCTGAGTCTTATGTCGACGGGAAAAGCACTCAAATTGAGTTGCGTCCAAAACAGACCGGGCGCTACACAGTCGTCGTAGAAAGCGGCTCTCTTTTGGCAGCGCGATACCGGTCCGCCTTCGGTTTAAATATCAGCTATCGGTAATAGAAATTGCGTAGCTTCAAACTTGGATTAGGGAAGGTTGCTTAAGGAGTCCCTATGCAACTTAAATTCTCGGCGATGATATTCTTGGCGACCTTCGCCTGTTCCGATGAGGCCGTAGTATCCGCTGCGCCAGCAGAGCTTGTGGTGAATGGAGCAGAGGCACCTCCTCCGCCAGCTGACGTCGATGTAGCCCTTCCGGGGCTTCCAGAGGGTAAGGCGATCGACGTTGAGCTTAAGTCGAGTTCGATTCAGTTTGTTGGTGCGAAAATCACAGGCTCTCACGTCGGTGGCTTTGACGCCTTCACGGGTAAGATTGTCATCAAGGACGATGTGGTGATCGCGACGCACTTTGAGATCGATCTCTCCTCGACGACCGCTGACAACCCAAAGCTGATGAAGCACTTGATCAGTAAAGACTTTTTTAACGCCGAGAAATATGGCACGGCGACATTTGTCAGCTCGGCTGTGATCGCCGCTGACAACCCAGGTGCTGTGACTCATCGGGTTGAGGGTGTGTTGGATTTCCACGGCAAGCGCCGGCCGCTCGCTTTTCCTGCCTCGATTCAGGTTGGCCAAGCGGCAACGACCGTGTCGGCGACCTTTGATATAAATCGCCAAAATTGGGGCGTGTCGTACCCAGGGAAAAAAGATGATCTCATCAAGGACGATGTGCAGATTGATCTGGCCTTGAGTTTTCCAATGAAGGCCGAATAGCTTGGCTTAGGGGTGCCCCTGGCCGCTGTCTCCGGTGTCTCCGGTATCGTTTGAGCCCTGGCTCTGGTCAGGGCCGTCCGTCACGCCGTAGGCACTTTGTTCGAGCTTAAGGCTCTTGTCTTCGCCAGGGGCGCATGCGTTGACGACCAATAAGGGCAGCAGGGTGAATATCTGCCGTAAAGGGCTCATTTTCACTACAGGCCCAAGGCTTCTGCTGCGGCATCACAGACGCTTACGAGGCATCCAGGCTTGAATGGGTTGGCGAGCCCAACTTCCTTGAGCAGGCCGGTAAATGGTAAGGAGCCACCCAGTCCGCACAGTTTTCGATAGCGGGCCATCACGCCTTCGCGGTCCGAGTTTGCAGCGTGCCACATTTGTAGGGCGCAGGTTTGTGCCAGGCAATAGTCGATATAATAAAATGGCACGGCAAAAATGTGATGCTGCTGCTGCCAAAGCCGACCCGAAGAGTGGTGGGCCATGTCCTCATAGCTGCGGTGGGGCAGGTAAATTGCTTCCAGGTCTTTCCAAACCGCGGCCCGCTCATCGGGGGTCATTGTTGGGTTTTCGTAGACCCTGTGCTGAAACTCATCTACTGCACAGCCATAGGGTAAAAACAGCAAGGCGTCTTCAAGGTGGCCGGTTCGGTACCGTTCCGCATCTTCACCAAAAAACCGGTCCATAAAGGGAAATGTCAGAAACTCCAAAGACATGGAGTGCACCTCTGCAGCCTCTGAGGTGGGCCAGTGGTACACCAAAAGGCTTTGTTCGCGGCTGGACCAGTTTTGAAAGGCGTGGCCACATTCGTGGGTGAACACGTTCACATCGTCTTGAGTCCCGTTGAAGTTCGCGAAGATGAATGGCACGCCATACCGAGGAATGTCTGCGCAAAAACCACCGCCAGCTTTACTTGAACGCGAGCTGAGGTCGAGCAGTTGGCAGTCGGCCATCATTTTGAAAAACAACCCAAAATCATCGCCGAGATCGTCAAATAAGGAGGCGGCCTGTTTCATCATCCAGGCTTCGTCGCCATTGGGCCTTGGGACGCCCAAGAGGTCGCGGACTGACTCGTCGTGAAAGGAAAGGTTGTCGATCCCAAGCGCCTTGGCTCTGCGTGCGTAAATCCGTCCTGCGAGGGGGACGACATGGTCACGAATCTGCTCGCGGAACGCAGCCACATCGTCAGCGTTGTAGTCGGTTCGGTCCATGCGCCCGTAGCCAAGAGGCACAAAGTTGTCGTAGCCGAGGGTGGTGGCCATCTCGTGGCGCACGGTGACGAGGTCATTGTAGATACGATCCAAGTCCTCAGATACAGCACTTAATGCCTCGCTTCGTGCCACTTGTGCCGCTTTACGCACGGAGCGGTCGGCGTCCCCAAAAAAGCCCCTCAGGGTAGAAAGGTTGACTGTTTTGCCTTGAAATTCGATTGAGATGCCGGCCAAAATCTCGGAGTACTCTGTGCAGAGTTTGGCTTCGAGTCGTTTTTGGTCGGCAATCGCGGGCTCAAAAGTCCCCAAAAAGCAGTCCCAGAGTGCGAAAGCCTGGTTTCCAAGGCGCGCCTCGAGCGTGGGGCGGTGGGTCGATGTTGTGACCCGTTTCAAGAAGTTGAGGTCTGCCTCAAGGACGACTGGGCTCAGCTCGTCAAAGAACACCTTCTCGGTTTTGGCCTGCTCACTGTCTGTTGCTTGCTGGAAGTGAATCATCGCGAGGGTTTGGTTGCTTTGGAAGGCGACCTGGTGCTTGTCCCATCGTTGGATAACTTCGATTTGTGCATCCACAGAAGAGGCCGCATCCCAAGCGGCGAGCAGGTCCGAGGACTCCTGTTGGAGGTCTTCAACCTTGGGGCGGGCATAGGGCATGTCTGAAAAGCGTGGGGATGGATGCATGATGTCTCCGTTTTGATGCGGGTGACTAACCGACTTTGGGCAAGTTGATGTGCCGCTATTTCAAACACACGATAGAGACATCCTTGGGGCCGTTATTTGGGCCATGGAGTCACCGATGAGCTTAAAATATCTGGTGCCAAATGGCTTTACAGCTTTGTCTTTGGTGCTTGGCCTCGCATCTGTCGTTCAGTCGGCGGCCGGAAACTTTGATTCGGCTGCTTGGTTGATCTTGTTGGGGGTCTTGCTCGATAAGTTGGATGGTGCCGCTGCACGGATGCTCAACGCCAGCTCTGAATTCGGGGCTGAGATGGACAGTTTTGCCGACTTTGTTGGGTTTGGTGCCGCCCCGGCTGCTTTGGTCTTCTTTCGGCTCACTGGCGGAACCGTGGAGTCCGGAGAGGGTTTTATCGCTGGAGCGTGTGCGGTGTACACCTTGGCGGTCGCGATTCGGTTGGCTCGATTTAATGTGACCGAACCCGAGGGGAGTTCATTTTTATTTTTGGGGGTTCCCACCACCCTGTGTGGTGCGATCTTCGCCTCCGGCTGGCTGACCGCTCAATCCCAAGGGGTGGTCGAAGCCGTGGCGCCATCGATGCCAATCGTACTGCTGGTTTTGGGGGCATTGATGGTCAGCAATGTTCGCATTCCGAAATTTAGCCTCCGGTGGCCAAAGGCAGTCAACGCTTTTCAACTCACGAACGTGGGCCTGGTTTATATTTTTGTGCCCTTGCGAATTTTTCCAGAGTACCTGTTCCTTGTTGGCTTCGGCTACTTGGTATTCGGTGTGGCATGGGCGGCCATTTGGGGTTCAAGAGCCATCTCTAAGGATTCTGAAGCCCTCAACTCTTAGCTTGTTGCGAATCCAGAAAGAGCATGCGATACACATCCAAAGCATCGCCGCGGAGTAGGCCATCGCGGCGAGCATGGCGTCAACATTGTGTACCCACGAACTCAAAAGCAGCAGGACCACGGAGATGCTTCGGTATGGTGTGGTCAGGGCAATAGCGATTTTGTCCTCTTGGCTTCCAGGTGTGACCAGCCAAGAGATTAAAATGGAGGCCCCTGCGGCCAGGTGAACGACGAGAATCAAGGCAAGTGGCAGTGTATTTAGTCGTGAGATCTCACCCGCCAAGATGACTGCCGACGCCACCAGTAATAAAATTTTTGCAGCCTTTTCGATTGTGGGTTGAAAGTGCTTTGCTTGCGTTGGCCAAAAGTGTCGCAGTGCCATTGCGGAGGCCAAAGGTAAAATCTGGTACCAGATGATGGTTTGCACCATGCCCAAGATCGCAGTCATACCGCCATCTGAGTTGGGCAGGGCACCGAGGAGCCAGATTCCGAGCGGTGTGAGGACGGTGTTCAGTAGGTTCATCAACACCAATAAAGACACCGCGAGGGCGAGGTGGCCCTTGGCATTTTGAACCATTACGCCAGCGACGGGTCCACCGGGTGCGACCGCCACGAATAGCAATCCGGTCGCCCACATCCCATCAAGGCCAGTGAGTGCTATCAGCCCCACAAATATGGCCGGGACCACCAGGTAGTTGATGACCAGGGCCATGCCCAATACCCGTGGCGAACGAAATACGGCGCGAACCTTGTCCACGGTGAGGTCGATACCCACCGACAGCATCATGAACACCACGAAGCCACCGACGAGCATCTCTTGAATTTCAGGGGACTGCTCGGAAAACATTAGGAGATTTCACCGCTCCAGGGCTTCAAGTCAAGTCAGGGAGTGGACTTCATCCAACGTGGGTCGGGATGGTGAAACAAAACGTCAACAGCATCGATGTCTACAATGGTCTTAAAGTCAGAACGATTGAGGTGTTTCGCCAAAGCGCCCGCCACTTGATGGTGTCGCGGTGAGCCGCTGGTGGGACATCGATTAAAGTGGATTCTGATTCTGGGCGGCGTGGGAATGCCTGCCAACCAGGCGCCGACGGTGGTGATGGCACGCTTAGATCGCTCAGAGGGGGCTTGCTCCAACATCAAGGAGAGGGGGTAGGGGCGGCTTAAATCGAAGACCATTCGGGCGCCGTTTGGGAGATCGAGTTGAGCTGCGCTTAGCTTGATCCCTTCCAGCCAGTCTTGGGCCTCAGCTGTGCTTGGACCGCCAGCGGGTGACCGAGAAACAACGCTTCCCCTAGCTTTGGGTTGAGCGGGCTCACGATGGGTGCGGGTGTTGAGTTTTTTTCCCACCATATGCGTGAGAACGGCCAAAACCGCGAGGGTAGCGGGCAGAGGAATACCCAGCAGCGATTCAAGCTCCACCAAATACATTGCAGCAGGTGACATGCGATCGAAGTGAAGAAGTGCAGCAGAGCCTATCGTGAGGCCAATAAGGGCAAAAAAGAGTGCATTCATGGTGCGAAGCCTCCGAGGACTGGTGGCAGGGTGGGGGTGTGTAAGGCCAATGTTGTCATAGATAGCGCGATTGACATAGAGAGTAGCCTTATGGTTGATAGCCTTTCTCCACGCCTCGCAGCCATTGCCGATCAGGTGTCCGTCTCGACGGTCCTGGCCGACGTTGGGACAGATCACGCTCAGTTGCCAGCTTGGCTGCTCACCCACGGGCATATATCGAAAGCGATCGCCCTGGACATTGCGGAAGGGCCGCTGGTCCGGGCCAGACGGCTTGGCTTAAGTTTTGGTGACAGAATGGACGTTCGACGCTCTGATGGCTTGGCGGCTGTAAAACCTGGCGAGGTCGATTGTGTGACCATCGCTGGAATGGGTGGTCTGAGCGTCGCAAAGATTCTCAGGCAGGGTGTCCAAGTGTGGATGGCGGCCAAGCAGGTGGTCATTCAGCCCCAAGGGATGGAGGCCGAGGCCAGGGTGGTGTTGCTCGCTGGAGGCTGGGGCTGTGTTGAGGGCCACTTGGTGCAAGATCGCCGTAAGCTGTATGTCATTGAGCGCTGGGAGCCGTCTCTGCATGAGCCGCCTTGGACCGCAGGCGACCTGCGATGGGGGCGGCTGATTCGGGCCAACCCTGACCCGCTTTTGGGCGCATGGCTGCAAGGTGAGTTGGACGATGTAGAGCAGGGTCTCCACCGGTTGGTTGACTCTGGCCATGCGGGTCACCCAGATGCGGCCAAACTAAAGGCTCAACAGCGACTGTTGCGGATGGAGTTGGAGGGCCTGGCTTAATTGGTGACTGTCAGGTGGAGGGTGCCTTTAACGAGAATCGACGGTTCGGTTGGTTCGTCTGGCTCAGGTGCTGTGTCAACGCCCCATACGGTCCAAATCATGTCACCCGTATAGGTGGTCGTTTCCTCGGAGACGTCGTCAATGTGCATGTCGAGGGTGCCTGTGAGGACGCGCAGGTCAACATCATCCACACCGGGGTCGTCTGTGTTGTCGTCGATATGTGCACAGACCATTTCGTCCGGTACGTCTTGGCATTTGGCCTTCACCAAATCATCGGGCCGGTAAACCTCCATCACGATATCTTTTTGAGGGGGTGAGAAGTACATCTGAATATGAAAGGGAGGGCCGTCACCGACGGATTTTGGTGCGAATTGTGCAGCCCACACATTGCCACTTGGCTGGCTGAAGAGGGCCTCGAGGCAGTGCCCGTCGAGCATGAAGTCTTCAGGGTTGCTGGAGGTGAGGTTGTCCATGCGGTCCGTCACCCCGCGCTTGTCCAGGGCAGCACAGGTGGCGTGAACTGGAGCGCCTGAGTGTTCTTTCTTGGCACAAGCCATACTGAATATGGCCAAAATTAAGCAAATAGGTAGCCTGGACATACAACCTCCACGCGCAGCTTAAGGTATTGAGAATCAAACCGCCGACCGAACTGGCGGGACCGGTTAGGAGACATCTCGTGAGAGGAGAGAGATATGGCGTTGCTCCGCATACTTGGAATCGCTATCGTTGTCATGTTTGTCACACGCTGGTTGCGTCGAGCCTTGGCTGAGGGTGCAAAGCGCAAGCGCGCACCTTCTGGCAAGCAGTGGTGGGATAATGATTCGGTGGCTGTTGATGCCAAGCCCAAACTGAAAACGCTGCAGTTTAGACGAGACCCTCACGATGTGCTGGGCTTGGAGCCAGGCGCGGGCCGAGTCGCGATCGACGAAGCGTTTGAGGCGATGGTGGCACAAAATAGTCCAGCATCGGTCGCCGAACTCAGTGAAGAGATTCAAGCGCTCGCAAAGCGTAAAACAGAAGAACTTAACGCGGCCTACGCGGCCCTGACCGAGGGGACATCCTGATGCCAATAAAGATTTCCAAAAAAGCCAAGGCCGTACTCTTTTTATTCGCTGCGGTGTGGTTCAGCCATCGTGCGGTCATCGAGATGGCCATCGATTGGATTTGGTTCGATGCGGCCGGCTATCTTGAGATATTTGAGACCAGCCTCCAGGCCCGAGTGGTGTTGTTTGCGGTCGGCGCACTCAGCGCTGCGGCCTTTATCGGTCTCAATATTCGGATCGCAGCCAAGCGCGCCCCGATCGACCCAAGGGCATTCAAGTTGGTGAGCGGCGAAATGCTGGTCGACCCTGCAAAAATTTCCGGGCTCACTCGTGGGTTGGGTTGGCTGGTGGCCTTGTTGCCCGCCCTGGTTTTTGGGATGGTGGCATCATCATTGTGGTTGGAGGTCCTGAGCTTTTTCGAGCGGGTGCCTTTCGACATCATCGAGCCAGTCTTTGGCTTGGATGTCTCGTTTTATGTGTTTGAGTTGCCGATGATTGCCTATGCTCGCAGCATTGCGGTCGGTATTGTGGTGGTGTCCATCATCGCTTGTGGCGTCTACTATTTGTTTCAGCAGTCAACCATGGGACACAGCGCTCAGCCCATCAGTTTGCCCGGGATTCAGCACCTGCTCGGTTTGGCGGCAGTCCTATTTTTGCTTGCTGGGCTGGGGTGGTGGCTCGACCGCTTTGACTTGTTGTTCCAACGTGATGGAGCGGTTTGGGGTGTGGGCTACACCGATGAGCACGCGCGGATACCTGCATTTTCAATGATGATTGTGGCCTCTGTCGCAGCTGCAGGTGCGCTGTTTAAGAGTGCTCTGGATGGAAAATTGCGGCTGCCCGTGACCGCGATTGGTGGTTATCTCGTTGTTCGAATGTTGTTGACCAGTGCCTGGCCAGGCGTGGTCCAGCAGTACAATGTCACGCCAAACGAACTGGGTATGGAGTCGCCGTATCTTGAGCGAAATATCGAGGCCACGCGGACTGCATTCGCTCTCGACCGCATTGAAGTCAAGCCTTTTGATGTGGCAACGGACCTCACCATGGCAGCCTTAGAGGCTAACCCTCAGACCGTTAAAAATATCCGAGTTTGGGATGACCGGCCCTTGTTGACGACCTTGCGTCAAATGCAAGAAATCCGTCTGTACTATGATTTCGCTGATGTGGATGTGGATCGGTACATCATCGGTGGCGAGGCCCGCCAGGTGATGCTGTCAGCTCGGGAGTTGAATTACGCCAATGTACCGGCCAACGCCCAATCGTGGTTCAACGAGCATATGCAGTACACCCACGGCTATGGTCTGACCATGAGTCCTGTGAACGTGGTCACCCCCGAGGGGCTGCCCGACCTATTCATTCAAGACATTCCGCCTGTGTCCAAGGTGGGCTTTGAGATTACCCAGCCAGAAGTTTATTACGGCGAGCTGACCGACCGCTTTGTGTTGGTTGGAACGAAGGCCAAGGAGTTCGATTTTCCATCTGGGGAAGGCAACGCATACACCACGTATGCGGGTGATGGTGGGGTCTCGATCGGCACGACGCTTCGTCAGGCGATGTTCAGCCTGTACTATCAGTCATTCGATATTTTATTGAGCGACTACATCACTGAAGATTCGAAGATTCTTTTTCGGCGCCGGGTTCGCGAACGCATCTCAACTTTGGTGCCCTTTCTTCACCTTGATCGCGACCCGTATCTGGTGGTGGTCGATGGGCGAATGAAGTGGATGGTCGACGCGTACACCACCACCGATCGCTTCCCGTATGCGGAGCAGTTTCTGCTACCACGCAAATCCATCAACTACATCCGGAACTCGGTCAAGATCGTGATGGACGCGTACCACGGTACCGTCGATATGTATGTGTCTGACGCGAATGACCCCATGATCCAAGTGTACAGCCGGGTGTTCCCGAACTCCTTCAAGCCCATGAGTGAGATGCCCGAGAGCTTGGGGGCCCACATTCGCTATCCGGCCGATTTTTTCGATATTCAAGCCGCTATGTACAGGGCGTACCACATGACGGACCCCACAGTTTTCTACAATAAAGAAGACATGTGGGAGGCTCCAAAAGAGCTGTTCGGATCGAAAGAACAGTTGATGCAAAGCTATTATTTGATCATGAAGCTCCCCGGGGAGTCGGAGGAGGAGTTCATTCTGCTCGTGCCCTTCGTGCCCACAAATAAAGACAATATGATCTCTTGGCTCGCCGCTCGGTGTGACCCCGAAAATTACGGACGACTGGTCCTGTATCAATTTCCAAAGCAGCGCTTGATCTATGGCCCGAGTCAAATCGAGGCGCGTATTGACCAAACCCCAGAGATCAGCGAACAGATGACCTTATGGTCGCAGGCTGGCAGCCGGGTGATTCGCGGGAACCTGCTGGTGATACCGGTGGAGGACGCCTTGATGTATGTTGAGGCCATCTACCTCCAAGCGGAGTCCAGTCAGCTTCCTGAGTTGAAGCGGGTGATTGTCTCTTATGAGTCCACCATCGCGATGGAGCCCACCTTGGACGAGGCTTTGCGCAAGGTCTTCGCTGGTGCGAAAGGGCGGATCACTACCGAGACTTTTGACGACGAAGGGGTGGCCATGGTCGCTCCTGAGCGGACATGGCAGTCGTTAGCGGGTGAAGCAACGCAACTGTTCAATTCCGCGGTCTCCGCTCAAAAAGACGGCGAGTGGTCTGTTTATGGCGAGCAGCTTGAGGCGCTCGAGAGTACCTTGAAAGACTTGATGCAGGTGGCCAGGCCATAGTGAAGATGTGGGCTTCGGATTCGATTCGGGTTCAGTTTTTCTTCGCAGGGCCGATTCCATAGCATCAAAGAGAGGTTTCTCATGCGTCGATATCCGTTCACAGTGCCAGGCTTGGTTCGGTTGACTGCGGGTGGTGGACCGACTGTGGTTCAACGGCTTCGCAGCGGACTTGAGCCTTTGGTGATGGCCTTACTGCACCGATTTGACCCGGCTGCCTCGACCCGAGCGGTGAGCAGCGATGAAATGAACACCCTGGACGGTCCTGAGTATCCACAAGAGTGGTGGGTGCGCACTGGGTTTGTTCCTGCGGATGCTAAAGACCCGAGTCAGGCCAAGGAGCGTGCTTGGTTGACCATCGAGTACAGCCGCTTTGAGTCCGAGGACGAGTGGGCGATGCAGGCCTTTTTTAGGGTGGCTGAGGTGGAGTTTTCTTTGTCTACCAACAGCGCGGCAGATCCGACAACCCTGAATCTAGTGGCCACCCATCTGCCTGCGGGCGATATCCGCATCGTTGAAGAGACACTTCGGGCTCACTTTGGTGGCCCAGGCATGTCGAGTCTGGATGAGTCTAAGCCGCACACTTTGGCGATGTAGCAGGTGCCTTAGTCTTCCCAGTCGTCCCGAATCGGTGCATCATAAAAAGCATCGAGGCCTTGGGCGTGTTGAAGGGCCATCTCATCTTCGGTTTGCGGCGGGGTGGGCTGAAGTACCAAGCGGAGGTCGCCCCGGTCGCCGTTGCTTTTGGTCAAACCACGGCCCTTGATTCGCATGGTGGTGCCAGCGGTGGACGCCTTGGGGATATTGACGCGAATGGCGCCATCTGGGGTTGGGACTTTCACCTTGGCCCCTGCCATCGCCTCGTAAACCGTGAGCGGAACTTTTAGCAGAAGGTGTGCGCCTTCGCGTTCATACAGTACGTGTCGCTCAATGTGGATGGCCAAGAGTAAATCTCCTGACTTGCCACCACTCTTGCCGTCGCCACCTTTGCCACGAAGGCGAATGGTTTGCCCTTCCTCAACCCCATCTGGGATCCGGATTTTGAGTCGTTCCTCATTCATGGTGCGGCCAGTGCCTTCACAGCCTTCGCATTCCTTCTGAAAACGGTGGCCAGCACCCGAGCAGGCGACGCAGGGAAACTGGAGCGTACCCACTTTGGTTCGGCCAGTACCAGCGCAGGCGGGGCAGCTGTGTTTGCCTGAGCCACCTTGGCCCTCGCAATCTCCACACGGCGAAGGGCGGCGGATGACCACAATTTTCTTTTCATCGCTGATCAAGTCCTCGATGGTGCAGTCTAAGCGTTGTTCGAGATCTGCACCTTTAGGTGGTGGCGGGGGTGCGCCTCTGGGGCCATAAAAGCCGGGTCCTCCCCCGCGGAAACGTCCGCCAAAGGCACCCAGGAGGTCGTCGATGTTGACGCCCCCTCCGCCCCCAAAAGGCCCGCCCATGCCTTGGCCACCCATGCCCCGACCACCACGGGCTTGTCTCCATTGTCGCGCTGCATCTGGGTTGAAGCCTTGCTTGAGGCTGTCAGCACCGAAGGCGTCGTAGTCGCTGCGGCGCTGCTCATCAGAGAGGACCTCGTAGGCTGCTGTGACCTCCTTAAACCGGTCGTCCGCACCCGCCTTTTTGTTGAGATCTGGATGGTATTTTCGCGCCAGTTTTTTGTAGGCGCCG
>DBIS01000151.1:0-1196 GCA_002296975.1 Deltaproteobacteria bacterium UBA796
GTGTGGCCGTGGTCGGTGCTTGTGCTGGGTCGTCGCAGCCCGCTACCAAGAAGTGGTCATCCGCCCAGAGCATGTCCAACAGTTGGGGCCAATACCTCGCCACCGTCTCAACCCATGCAAAGCCATATTGGAAATTAAACCACCATTCCTGAATGCTGTCTTTGTTCTCTTCCATCGCCGCCAAGTAGTCGCCACAGCCCGCTTCATATCGGTCCTGCAGCCAGGCGATAGGGTCGGTCACAACCACGATGGTGTCATCAGAGAGCACCCGAACCTCAGTGGCCATCGATCCGGCCGCTGATGGGTCGAGGTGCTCAAAGTCACATCGCGGACCGCGCTCCCACACGAGAGAATCACCTGGACACTGGGGACCATCGCCGCCGGGGATCGCAGCGGTTTCGACCTCTTCTTCTGAGAGCGCCCGCTGCCAAAACCGAAGCTCGTCTATGGCCATCTCTCCGCCCCTCTCTAGGCCAAAGGTGCCCATTCGGAAGGCCCCTCCAAAGTGGTTGCTGGGGCTCACCAGTTCGCCACCACTGCTGCTCGGTGTGAGGACCCCGTCGAGGTAGAGCTGCACCGGAACACCCGACTCAAATCCGGGTGAGAGCACGAGTGCAAAGTGGTGCCAGCAGCCGTTCTCTGGGCGGTCGTACACGATGGTTTCGCGGTCGGAAGATGCACCACTGGTAAGGTGAAGGTGGCCCCACCTGACTTGAAGCTGAAGCATGGGGGTGCCCCAGGTTTCGTCGCCAAAGCCCATGAGCACGCCGCTGGTGGAGTTGCTCGGCAAAAAGTACCAACCTTCGAAAGTCAAGCCATCGGTGGTATCCACAGTGGTCAACGATTCGACCACAGCGCCATTGTCGGTTGTCTCCCAGGTGGGTCCATAGGCCCCATTGGCACCCCCGCGAGCATGGTCAGCATCTTCAAAGCCGCCAGCCCGAAAGGGGGTCGCGTCGTACAGCCCCCATGCATCCTCCCAGCCGTCGTCGAGTGGCCACTGGCCGAGGAGGCCGTCTGTCGAAATCGGGTCACGGATTGAATCGCCCAGGTCACCGGTATCGCCACCAGAACCCGTGTCCATCTCTGGGCTCACCGGCAGATCGGGAAATACAATCTCGCAATCATCGGGTTCCCCCGTGTCAGCATCGGCATCGGCATCGGCATCGGTGTCAGCATCGGCGTCCGCATCGGCG
>DBIS01000151.1:1548-2051 GCA_002296975.1 Deltaproteobacteria bacterium UBA796
GCATCGGCGTCTCCTGCAAACTTCCGTTCATCACCCCCACAGCCCACAGCCCACAGCATCAACAACGACATCCATACAGCGCGCATTCGTACCACCGAGTGAAGAGTCTACACCATCATCAGGCCCCGGCCATTCCCCTGAGCTTACCCCACCAACAAGCCCAGTCAGCCGGCGGCCGGCGCGTCGTTTTAAAGTCACCGGGCGACGCCGCTCGATTGCAAGTGCTCGCCCACCGCTTTCCCAGGGCGAAGTTCATCTACATCCACCGTGACCCGTTCTTACAAGCCCGGGTCAGACCCCGGCACCCTAAAAGGGTGTGATCACAAGTGTGTGAGCGCCTGAAAGGTACCCGTCAACAGGGGTCACGCCATCGCTTGAATCCCCGTTGGCATCAATGGGCTCTAGGGTGGTGGCGTCGATTGGGTAAGAACCGTCTTCGTTGATCCCCCACACAATATCTCCCCGCGGTGAAACCAAAACACCGTAAGTTCTGTCCGACATGG
>DBIS01000151.1:2390-2950 GCA_002296975.1 Deltaproteobacteria bacterium UBA796
CATGGCGGTTGTCACCGCCGTCGGCACAGGAATTTCCGTCAGCGTTGAGAGGTCAAACACGTTGATTGGCTGCGAACTTCCATCGCGGGAGCTGTAATAAAGACGATCACCTTGCACGCTCATATACGAGCCCTTGTCACCGCCACCATCGGGCACCAGGGTGATGAGCGAGTAATCACTTGGGTCTATAAAGCTCAACTCAGCCACACCATCCAGACTGATAAAGTGGGCGTTATTGTGGGCCACGATGACCTTGTCAGCACTCCACAGCACCTGCTCTGCATACCCCTGAGCGCTGAGTGTGACTGGGTCCGCTTCTGGGGTCGACAAATCGGTATCCATGAGCGCCCATGCAACAGGATCAATGAACCAAACCTCGTTGATCGTGTTGTTGGTCTCGTCATTGCCATTGGCCACGGCTGCAGCAAGCATCGTCCGGTCTGGGGACCAAACAAGGCTCCGCGCGGCACGTTCTTCTGTGTCTCCGTCATAGATAATCAAGCGCCTGATCTCGGTCATGGTCAATGTGTCAATCTCGATGAGTGCAACGACGGTATCGA
>DBIS01000151.1:3263-4452 GCA_002296975.1 Deltaproteobacteria bacterium UBA796
TGAGTGCAACGACGGTATCGACCCTGCCATCATCATCAGAGAGACCTTGGTAATGTGCACCATCCGTGAACAGCACGTACAGACTCGCGCCATCGGGTGATAGCACCATGCTAGCAGCCGAGCCTTCGCCATTATCTGATGTCGAGAGCGCCATACTCGTCAGGCTAGACATATTCACCGTATCGTACACATTGATCCGGTCTTCATCCTTTTCACCGGCGTAGACGAAGCGACCATTGTCCGACATGACCGCTTGTCGTTGCGCACAGGGGCCATCGATTTCAGCCGCTCGGCCCAGGGTCGCCATCGAGGTATCCATGACATCAAGGTCACATCTTGAACCGTAAATCATGGGTGAATCCATGAAGTGCAGGTCCACCGAGGTGATACCCGTGAGACCCGTGAAACTAACATTCTGGGTTTTACTGTCCCCGGGGAGCAAGGCCGCCGGACCATACTCAAGATAGGACTTGTCCTCTTCGAACCACAAGGTCCCGGTGCTCATGGATACTGCACCCGTGCTGACAGTGTCGATGACGGCTTTCAGGTTGAAAATCAGCCGCCGTTTGTCATTCTGAACGGTCAGCCCGACTGTCATGGTGCTAAAGTCCAAGGTCGCAGCCAAAGTGAGGTCTGCTGGCTGCTCATCTACAGTGACCGTGCCAGCATCTACATCGATGAGAAGCGTTGCGATTTGGGTACCCAACGGCGAGTGGTCAGCGTCGCAATCAAAGCTGCCGTCGGTGTCATCGCAGATGTAGCCGACCGCACAGTCGTCGGTGCCCTCAGCACATTCGTCGATGTTGGTGCAATCAAAGCTGCCGTCGGTGTCGCCGCAGGTATACCCATCGCCACAGTCGTCGGTGCCTTCAGCACATTCGTCGATGTTGATGCAATCAAAGCTGCCGTCGGTGTCGCCGCAGGTATACCCATCGCCACAGTCGTCGGTGCCTTCAGCGCATTCGTCGATGTTGTCGCAGGCGAAGCTGCCCACTGTGTCGCGGCATGAGTAGCCATCTGTACAGTCATCAGTACCTTCGAGGCACTCGTTGCGGTTGAAGCAGCTGACACCGTCGCCGGCGTAACCCTCATCACAAGTACACGTGTAGCTGCCATCCGTGTCTGCACAGCTCGCATCTGCATCACAAGTCGAAATCCCTTCGGCACACTCGTCGATGTTGGTGCAATC
>DBIS01000309.1:0-6143 GCA_002296975.1 Deltaproteobacteria bacterium UBA796
TACAAAAAGTTGGCCTGCATCCATTTGGACAAATCGTTAACGAACTGGGTGGGCGCTGGTAGCGAAGACCCAAACTCAGCGAACATTGTCTCGAAGGTCGGCACCACCTTAAGCAGCAACACCGCGACCACGATGGCGGCGACGAGCACGGTCACCAAGGGGTACATCATGGCGCCCTTGATTTGGCGCTTCAGCGTGTCGGCCTTCTCAAGATACACAGCCAATCGGTTGAGGATGGTGTCCAAGATTCCACCGACCTCACCAGCAGCCACCATATTTCGGTACAGCTCATCGAAGGTGCCCGGAAACTTTCGCAAGGCATCTGCGAAGGTCGTCCCACTCTCAACGGTCTCCTTAATGACAGACAACTGCTCGCGAAAAGTGGGGTTTGGCGCCTGCTTGGCCTGAATGTCAAGGCATTGAACCAACGGTAGACCACTATCGATCATGGTCGCAAACTGCCGGGTAAAGATGACCAAGTCTTTGTTGCTCACCTTCGGCTTCATGAACGCCGGTGTCGGAATGTTGATCTCGGCGTCGAATATGCCTGCTTTTTTGGCCACTGAGGTCGGACTGATCTTCATTTGTCGCAGACGACTTCGGGCAGCCTCAACGGTGTCCGCCTCAACAGTCCCCGACCGGCTTTCGCCAGAAGCGGTGCGTCCTTGGTAAGCAAATTTGGCCATTCAAGTTCCTAAGTCAACGATAAAACTGTAGTCTGCTGCACTGCATATCCGCAAGTGCGGCCTAATCTGGGGCGGTCGCGCGCACGATCTCTTCCATAGATGTCATGCCTTCTCCAAGCTTCGACAAGGCACTCATCCTCAGGGTCTTCATACCTTGACGTATCGCCTCGCGCTTCAACTCCAAGGTGGATGCACCATTCAAGACGAATTCCGAAAGCTCATCGGTCATTATCATGATCTCAT
The DNA here is from genome assembly GCA_002296975.1 of Deltaproteobacteria bacterium UBA796. Classification (GTDB taxonomy): domain Bacteria; phylum Myxococcota_A; class UBA796; order UBA796; family UBA796; genus UBA796. The sequence goes on from DBIS01000309.1 coordinate 930, forward strand.
ATACCGCAATACGCCCTTTATACCCTGTATTATTACAGGTCCTACAACCCGCCCCGCGCATGACTTGAAAGTCAGCGCAATCATCGGGAGCCACACCCAGGTCTATCAAAACCTGCTCGGGAACTTCCATGGCCTCTTTGCAGTCGGAGCACAGCTTTCGCACCAGACGTTGCGCACCGATAAGGTTGACCGATGAGGCCACCAAGAAGGGCTCTATACCCATGTTCAGCAAGCGACTCACCGAAGATGGCGCGTCGTTGGTGTGCAAGGTGGAGAGCACAAGGTGACCCGTAAGTGCAGCCTTGACCGCGATCTCCGCGGTTTCGAAATCTCGAATCTCACCAACCATGACGATGTCGGGGTCTTGACGCAGAAAGGACCGAAGCGCTGACGCGAAGTTCAGGCCGATATCATCGTGCATCTGAACCTGGTTGATACCAAAGAGGTTGTACTCGACCGGGTCTTCCGCAGTACAGATATTGGTTGAGGTCTTGTTCAACTCACTCAGGGTCGAATACAGCGTCGTGGTCTTACCAGAACCGGTTGGCCCTGTGATCAAGATCATGCCAAACGGCTTGTTGATGGCGTCTTTAAAGCCGGCCAGCACCTTCTCTTCAAAACCGAGTTTGGTCATATCCAACTGCAGGTTGGACTGGTCGAGCAGCCGCATAACGACCTTCTCGCCCCAAAGAACCGGCAAGATCGAGACACGAAAGTCCATCACCTTGCCACGGCCCATCTTCATCTTGATGCGACCATCCTGAGGCAAGCGACGCTCAGCAATATCGAGGTTCGACATGATCTTAAGCCGACTCGTGATGGCATCTTTCAACTTGGTGGGTGGCCTCATGACCTCATAAAGCACGCCATCGATTCGATACCGAATACGCACCTGTTTCTCATAGGGCTCGATGTGAATATCGGAAGCACCCTTTCGAATCGCGTCGAGCAAAATCAGGTTCACCAGCTTGACCACCGGCGCGTCACCCGCTGACTTTTGAAGGTCGAGGACGTTGATGTCCTCTTCAGCGTCTTCCTCAAATTCAAACTCTTCGTCTTCCTCAACGAAGTCGATCATCACTTCGTCAAAGCTTACGGTGGAGGTGTAGTACTTCTCGACCGCCTCAGCGATCGCCTGCTCTGAGGCCACAACAACATCGACTTTTAGGCCGGTGATGAACTTGATATCGTCCACCGCGTAAATGTTCGATGGGTCGGCCATGGCCACGATGAGCGTATTGCCAGTTTTGTTGACCGGGATCACCTGATGCCGGGTCACCACCTCCTTGGGGAGGATTTTCAACACATCCTGATCGATCTCAAATTCGCTCAGGTTGATGCTGGGCACCGAATATTGCTTGGAGAGAAAGGCGATCAGCTCGTTTTCCTCAATGTATCCAAGCTTGGTCAACTCGTGCCCGAGCCGCCCCCCACTCGACCGTTGGGCCGTGACTGCATTTTTCAATTGCAGAGGGGTGATGAGATTATCTTTGACGAGCAACTCGCCAATGCGATCAGTATCCGCCATTGGAGCCTTCTCCTTTGAGTGAAGCGACCCGATGGTACCTCAGAGACACCAACAAAGGCTCAGCTTTGAGGCGAACATGCATGAATTTAGGTCGCAGTATCGGCCAAGCTGCTAATATTAAAGCGTTTTACAGGGGCCGGAGGACTTGGCGTTGACTGCCTTCATGCCCTCGGATGAACCTCCACCCATGGGCAAAAGGCGCATGTCTCGATAGTGCTGCCTAAAGTCGCATGCTCCGGGTTCCTGGGTCGACCAGGTGGGGGAAACGATTGTCGCGCAATCGCTGCCAAAATCAGGACAGCAAGCCCTCGATAAGCTGCACACCACTCAGCGTTGATGAAGATTCCCAAACCCAGCTTGCGGCCGCCAACCGGTCAGGATTTCCCTTGCCGAAGCCCTCGAGAACGGTGTCGACCAAGGCGTTCCATGAAGTACCTGGGCTACCGACTGGAGTGGCAATGTTTTCTGGCCAATTGCCTCCGCGTATGGTGTAAACCGATACTTTTGCCCCCATTCGATACTGCCACTCGCCCAGCCGGGCATCGCCTAAATTTCTGGATGCATGCTTGAGTTGTCCGAGCCATTTGTCTGGCCGGTGTTTCACCAGACTGCGAACCCCACCAAAATCCCAATGGACCAAGCCTGAGTCCAGGCGACTGTGAAGCGCGCGCCACTCGCTCTCGTTGATACCCCCAATCAAAGGTGCTGCCGTATTCACCATATTTGCCATCGCGTCTAAACTCAAGTCCAAGGAATGCTCCACGACGACCCGGCTTGCTACCGCCCCATAGCAGTCACGACGCTCTGGCCAGCCGGTGCTCGCAAGGGTGGTCTCATCAAATTCATGGTCGACTACGAGCGCGCCAACAGCATGTCGAATCGCATGCCCAAGCCCCAAAGAAGACCGCAAACCGTAGCGGGCCATCCAACGATCTTGCACGATGGCGGGCGCAGGAACCGCCACTTTGATCCGCTGAACCTGGTCTGGACGAAGCCGCTTGTCCGCAGCCTTAATGTGGCGCTTTAAAACCTCGCTCACCCCATCGAGGACGCTGTGCCAAACGGGCGGGCCCGGCCACCGCGGAATGGACAATGTTTCGGTCAACCACCCCTGGCCCAACCCTGAAAAAGCGTGATGGAGCGGGAGCGAGCTAGAAGCCTCAAGCAGACCACCGGGAGCCTCCAAAATGTCGAGGCATCCCCGCACGCCGCGTCCTGCAGCCTTGGAGGCCTCGAGGCCGGACATCACCGCATTGGCCACGGCCATACACCGCCCTTCTCCGGCCAAAACTGCCCGCGGTATTGGACCGGAGCTCGCCAGCGACAATGCGATAGCGTGAGCGAGCTTGTCCTCGCTTAAGCCCATCAATCGACCAGAGGCAGTGGCTGCTGCAGCCGCGTAAACCCAAGCTGCGCCAGCACCGTTGTGGGTACCCAGCATCAAGGCAGCACCGATTCGTGCCCCCACCTCATTGGCCACAACAGTCGCAACCCACAAATCCTCGGCGGTGGTGCCTTTGGCATGAGCCCATGCGCCGGTCACCGCCCCCACACCTGGCGAACCGCCAAGCATATGGTCTAAACGGTCGGTCCAAGCTGCCCGTGCGGCATGGATTCCAGCTGCAGCCACGGCACTGGTCGCCCCACCACCGACAAGCATCGCGGGCCCACGGCGAGGAGCCAAGCTCTGCAGCCCCACCCACGGCCCATCACTGGGAACACGCCGAACAAGGGTCGCCATATGTAAATGCTGAAGCCTTGCTCGGTCCAACACCACTTTGGGCACATCGGCTGCTGACACGCTGGCCGCCCATTTCGATAAATCTTGTACAACTGAGGCCATTAAAAACTCACGGAAAATTGCAAACCCAAAGACGACAACGAGCCACCGATTGGTATCGCCTTCCCACCGAGGGGTGTTCCTGCGATGGTACCCTCCCCGGCCCTGGGCTTCAACTCACCCTTGGCCAATTGATGACGCGAATAAAAGACATCCAACCCGACAGGCCCCGGAACCAACTTAAAAGGGTCTTGGTGGACAACGCCGACCCCTGCGGTGAAAAGCATTCGATCGGAATCTAAAAATGATGTACCAATGCCCTGCGCGCTCAAAGGGCTTGGAATGTATCCAAAACCGGCTCGAATCACGGGATGAATCGTGCCCGCCTCACTGCGGGTGTCGATGCCAGGCAAAAAGAGCTCAACGCCGGTGTTGAGTGACACGGTGTCCACAAATTTGGCGTTATAACTGTTGCCATCCTGTATCAGGCCTGGGTCGAGCTGAACCAACTGAGTGCGCACATCCGAACTGACCAAGTGGGCCACGTTTACCCGCATTTCAGACCACCGCGTATGGTGTAAATCAACATAAACGCGCGGCGTGTTGTCGTGCTGATAAGCCAAGCCAACCGTGTAACGCTCAGGAACATAATGGTCGTAAATGCTCAACTCAATCGGCATCACCAAGGCCACACCCATCGGCTCGAGACTCCCCATCTCACCGAGTTCGCCGTTGACTTGCAGATCGATGTCCGCGGTGACCGGAAAACCACTGGACCCCCGCCAAACCAGCCCAATAGACAGCCCATCCAACGCAGGCACCATGACACCCGCATCCCAAACAAAGCCAACGGAGGGAACAAAGCGCGGGATGAGGTCAAGGGTCATTTCATGGACATCGACCTGGGCATCCTCCACCAAATCACCCAGACCTTCGTCTCCCTCACTCGCCCCAGAGACCGTGAGGTCCATGGTGGCGCCAATCTGGTAGCGGGCCTTCGCCACAACCGCCGTGCCGACACCAAAGCTGAGGCCTTTATACAGCTCCGCCCCCAAGCCAAGCCCAAGTTCGAATCGCTGCGTTCGATTGCCGTACATGACCCACGATGGCAAAGATGGCTCGGTGGTGCGAAGCCGTAGAAAGCGCTCAGTCGGCAAAAATGCGTTGAGCGCGACGCCAACTTTTGAACCCACATGGCGTGCAATCGAGATCACAAGCCCATCTGAACGGGGAGACTCCGCAGGCACTTCAAGGCCGACGTCCTGCGAATCGATACGCCCATCGCGGTTGGTATCCCAATGCACTGGCGGCGCTTTTGGAAAAGACGTCCGATTCATCGAGTAGCCAACAGTGGCCTCTGCCCAAGACAACTTTTGCAGCAGTGCTGGATTGCGAAACACCGTCATGCCGCCGTCAGCGACCGCCACACCGCCTTGCCCGCGGCCCACTGAGCGAGCACCGAAGCCGAACACATCCACCGAAGATGCCGAGGCGCTGAAACTCACCATCAGCACCGCCAAGCCAACACTCACTGACCGTAGCCAAGCTCTGGGACCGGCACGAGCGCCTTTGCCTTAAACGCCGCGATGAGCGCTTGACTGGTCGCCTTTGGCATGGCCTCACTGATACACGCCAAGATTCCCGAGGCGTAGGCAGTTGCGAGTTCTGAGCCAACAAAAACACCCTCATCTGAGCCATCACGCTCATGGCCATCCAGTAAAAACTTGCCCGATAGATGCCCCCACTGGCTTTGGGAAAAATGATCAGGATCGTAAAAAAAGACCCGCCCTGGCCCACAGTGAGCGTGACTCGCCACACCCACAGTTTCAGGTAAATCGGCTGGATAGGCCCGTTCGCCACGGGGATGAGCCGCAGCCAAAACGATGGCACCCGCCTCTGCAGCCAG
>DBIS01000309.1:6441-9104 GCA_002296975.1 Deltaproteobacteria bacterium UBA796
CCGCAGCCAAAACGATGGCCCCCGCCTCTGCAGCCAATGCGACCGTCTCTCGAAGCAACAAGGCTTTTCCCATATTCGGGGTGCCCATCGACAGATTAATAATCCGCGCGCCATTTCGAAAAGCGGTCTCAATGCCTGCAGCCATCAGATCTGCAGAGGTGCGCAAGCGGTCATCCATGATGCGGACGGAGATAAACTCCACACCAGGTGCCACCGAAGAGATGGCCGAGGCAATGCGGGTACCATGGCCGTTTAAGTCCATATGCTCTGCGCCGATGAGCGCGTGGCCCGTCGCCCCCAGTTGCACGTTCCAGCCACCGACAGCATGCCCAGCAAGCCGTGGGTCCATCCCGTCTATGCCACTGTCGATTACCGCGACCTTGACACCTTGTCCGTTTCTTTCACGTCCGCGAAAACGCATGGGGCTCCCGCCTTGTTCGGTTCGGGGCGAATGTACTTTTCAGCCGCCCAACCCACAAGCATTAACCGACTGGGTCACAATACAAAACAAGCCAGCCCATGGCGCCATATTTACAGGTTTTCAATGCTCGGTTTTCTTCTTTGGTCGGCCTCTGCCCATGCAGCCACGCTGTCGGGCACCGTTCGCTCGAGCCAAGGCGTAGACATCGCCAATGCCGACGTCTACGCCGTTAACGCCCACCTCGCGGCGGCTTCGACCCAAAGCAACGACCAAGGTGAGTACACGTTTTTAAACCTTCCGGCTGGTGGCTACCGGGTTTGGGCGCTCCCACCGGTCGACGATGTGCACATCAGTCAATTTTACCCCGACGCCGATGAGTTTTGCGACGGAAGGCTGATCTCGGTGGCTGCAAACACATCGGCATCCAATATCGACTTTAGCTTGCCGACGGGGACGTCCCTCGAGGGGCAAGTCTTCAACGTCGATGGGGATGGGGTTCAAAATGTTCGGGTTCGGGCCGATGCCCTTTTTGGGTCGATTTCTCGCCATAGCACCACCGACCGCGACGGCTACTTTCGTGTCAATGGCCTTCAAAAAGACGATACCTGGCAACTTCAGGCCGCGATATCCGGCACCCCAGTCCAGTGGGCTGGCCCGAGCTACAGCAAAGACGATGCAGACATTTTTGATCCAGACGACAACAGTGACGTAGGCGCCTGGACCCTGCTCGAGGGCATCGGTGTCTTGGGGACGGTACACGGCCCCGACGGCCCAGTCCCCGACGCCGATGTTCGAATTTACGCCCAGAGCCAACTCGTCCAAACAACCACAGATGCGAATGGTTTTTTTGAAGCCACCGGGCTTCCGCCGGGCGAGGTCACCGCATGGGCACATGCCCCTGGGTTGGCGACCACATATTTTCCTAATCACGACCGTCCGACGGACACAATCGATGCAACACAGGAGGGCGTATGGGTAGATGGACTCGACCTAATGATGCCGCTTGAGGCCACCGTCGGTATCCAACTCGAAGGGGTGGCTCCCCGTACATCGGGGGTGCTTTCAGGGGTTTCGGTGGTGCTGTACAACGACACTCAAAGTGTGGGGCGTAGCGCACAAACCGACGCCAATGGATTGGCTTCTTTTGGGGCCCTACATGGCGGTCGCTACACCGCCTTTATTTATGGCGCACAGACCGGCCACCCCGACGACTGGGCCAGAACCGAAACTGGAGCGATTTGGGAGATCAACCTTGAACCTGAAGTCGACAACCCCACCTATACGGTGATTTTACCACCCGCTGTCACCATCGCCGGCACAGTCACCGATGACGATGGAAACCCGGTCCCTGGCGTATCCGTTCTAGTGAGCCCTGATGACGACCAACCGGGGGGTCAATTTTATCTTGGAAAAACGGACACCGAGGGACACTTTGCAGTGGTTGGAATCCCACAAGGGCTCTGGCGCCTCCGTACTCAGACCGACCCACCCTGCGCTTCAGACCCAGGATATGTGCCGGTATACTGGCCGGACGAGGTCGACCCGCTGATGGCCGAGAGTCTGCAAATCAGCGTAAATCTGCCCATCACCACCATCAACTTCATTATCCCAAAAGACAAAGACCAGGACTGGATGTCGGACCGCTGGGAGCAGCGCTATCACCTTGACCCAAGTAAAAACGACGCCATGGAAGACCCAGACTTAGACGGCTTGAACAACCTGACCGAATACCGCTTGCGCACCGACCCACACACACCCGAAGGAGAGTGGGTGCTCGAGCATCGCTGCGGATGTTCAACAACTTCCCCGCGCTTAAGCCCAAGCTGGCTCATCTTGGTGTTCGCAGGCCTTAGGCGTCGCGGCGGAGCAAGGCTGCATAAATCGGTTCGCCAAGTTTATTGAACTTGGATTGATAATTGGTCACCAAATCATCTGACCAAGGGGCGCCGACCTTATCGATGTCATCTCGAAAATCGACCAGGCTTATCGGCTGGCCTTCCGCCCCATTCACAAAGCGTTGAAGGTTGGGCCGATGGTCACTCTTGATACAAATATCAGCACCAGGTTTGAGCGCTCGAGCGGCCCAGGCCACCAGATGAGGACACATCAAGCGGTGTTTGGCGTTGGCTTCTCGCTTCCAGGGGTCTGGAAAATTAATATGCAGACCACTAAGTTCGCCAAGCTCAAATAAATCATCCAGCTGCCACGCGTCATAACGGGCGATTCGTGCATTGCTCGCAGA
>DBIS01000310.1:0-194 GCA_002296975.1 Deltaproteobacteria bacterium UBA796
CAGGTCCGCAGCCCGAGCGGGCTTTCGGACCTGACAACAGCCTCAACGTCAAGCGAATAGCGCGGCTTCGCCCAACGCCACCCCTCAGTTTTCATAAAGCCTGCACATCAAAAAACTAGGCGTTAAACCTAGCTTTTACCGAAACCAAAGCCTGCACACTTGCGGGGTCTGACCCCCCTAGCGCTCCAGCAAGT
>DBIS01000310.1:357-13579 GCA_002296975.1 Deltaproteobacteria bacterium UBA796
GGACGAGCCCTTGACCCTTGATCCCTTTGTCCCTTGACCAAATCTTGTTCCGAAGCGGAGCGGAGACGGGGCGGTCACGGCGAGCGAAGCCGCCAGGGACATGCGCACCGGCGGAGTGGGAGCGCACGGCCTTGGGGTGAAAAGGGTGTGACCCCCTAGCGCTCCAGCAAGTCGACCCGACCCCGAAGCGCCTTATTTTCGCCCCTCAAGGTGTCCAAATCACGGCGCAGTTGTCCCACATCACCGCCTTTCTTGTTGGCCTTGTTGATGCGTTGGATGGCCTCGTAAGCGCTGCGTCGAACCCGGCCATCGGACTGGCCTTCGTGGATACTGCGCAAGACTGCGATGCCTTGTGGTGCCGCAGCGGTACCCAATGCCGCGACGGCGGTGTATTTCAGGCGAAAGCCGCCGGTTTTGACCAACGCGCCAAGCCTTTCAACCGCCTCATCTCGGACGGCCTCAACATCGCGGGCCAACTTGCCAAGCCCAGCAGCAGCGGTGCAGCGCGCCCGTTCGATTTTATCGTCTTGGGTCCAGGCCATCAGGTGTGGCAACACTGCGGGGTCACCGGTCAGCGCGAGGGCCTCGAGCGCACGACAAGGCAAGACGGCGCCCCAGCATGGTCGCTCGGCCACCTCGAGAGCGAGGGCGATAACCCCAGGCGCTTTAAGCCTGCCCAGGGCACGAATCGCACTGCCTTCTACTTGCAGAGACTTCGCACCATTCGTGACGATGGCGCGGAGCGCGGTCAACACATCGGGATGGCTGGGTAGCTGACCCAAAGCATCGACGATCGGTGCTCGGGCCTTGCTATGACCGTCGTCGATACATGCCAATAGGGCCTGACGCGCCGCCGGGGTGCCGTGTTTGCCAAGCAAGGCTGCGATTTCGGCACGAACGCCCCAAAAAGAGTCGTCTTTTAAGGCCTTCGCCAAGGCGGCAACTGCCCGGGGAGAACCGTCTTTGGCCAGTGCTTTTGCGGCCCGGATTCGCCCGACCACGCCGGCATCGTCCGCCAAGGATGCCATCAGGAGCTTTCGAGATCCTTCGACGGTCATATTCGACATAAAGAGAAAGCCAGGATCGACCTCGACCCGATTGGGTTCGGCCTCCATCACAATCGCCCATGTCCGGCTGCGCTCTGCGACGGGCAGGGTGATTTTGTGTTCACCTTTGGCGTCGACCACATTCAGTGTCAGCGCGAAACGGTAGGCCTGAGGAGTGCCCTCGCCCTTTTGCTTTTGGGTGACGGTGACTTTGAGCAAACCCTTGGCCCATCCGACTTTCACGCTCAAGGCTGGGTGGCCAGGGCTTAAAATCCAATCCTGAAAAAATCCGTCAAGGTTGCGGCCGCTCGCACCTTCCATGGCCACCTGAAAGTCTCGGGTGTGGACGGTGGTGTGTGCATTTGTGTGCAGATAATCGCGCACGCCGGCCCAAAAGGCTGTTTCGCCCAAATGAGTTCGCATGGTGTGAACCACCAGCGCCGCTTTTTCGTACAAGTGCCGGTCGAACATGTCGATGGGCTCTCTAAAGTCGTAGCTCACGATGGCGCGCTTGTAGCGGCTCGCACATTCGCCCAAATAGTTTTTTAGGTCGCCATACAGGTGGTATTCGGCCTCGTCTTGGCCGAGGTCATGGCGCTTCCAGAGCACCTCTGAGTAGGTCGCCCATGCCTCGTTGAGGTAGCCCTGCGACCAGTCCTGGCAGGTGAGCAAGTCTCCAAACCATTGGTGTGCGAGCTCGTGGGCCACCAAGTCTTCGGCATCCCAATCGATGGCAGCGCGCTCATCGGTCAAGCACAGGTCGGTCAAGGTCGTCGCTGCCACGTTCTCCATGCCGCCAAAGATGAAGTCATGAACGACAACCTGGTCGTAGCGCGGCCATGGATAGGGGTGGCCATAACGCTCTTCATAAAATGCGATCATCGCCGGCGTCTTGCCAAATACCCGCTTGAGTACCGCATCAGATGTGCCTTTGGGCGCGAGATAGCGGATGGGTAATTTGGAGTCGGGCTCGGTGTAAATCTGGAAGTCGCCCACACAGACGGTGAACAGGTACGAAGGCATGGGATCGGCTTGTTCCCATCGCCAAGTGTTGCCTTCTTTGCCCATAAACTTTCCATTACCGATGGCTTGGACGCCCTCGGGAACAGTGAAAGCGAAAGACCACCGGCACTTCACAGACGGATGGTCGATGCATGGAAAGAAGAAGTGAGCGTCTTCATCTTGGCATTGGGACCAAGACATAAAGGCCCGGTCTGGGGCGGCTTTGGTCGGGCCGGTAAAGTACAGCCCGCGGGTGGGCTCTCCTTGCCACTTGATGGTGATTTTCTCACCGGCCTCGGCCACGCCGTGCACGGTCAGTTTTCCATCGCCGTCGCTATACTCGAGCTTATCGCCCGCGGCGTTTGTGATGGCCTCAATGAGCATATCGTCAAAGTCCAGGCAGACTGTACCCATGCCGATGGCGAGGGGGCGAATATCGAGGATGGCCCAACCGACCAAGGTGCCCGCTTGGGGGTCGATGGTCAGTGCCAAGTCGATATGAGCGAGCTCAAAACCGATATCGGGCGCATAATGTGGCTCGACGCCCGGCTCGGCGAAGCGATGTGAGCCGGCGATTGCGAAGCCGTAAAACGCGGCTTCAAGCGCCAAGGATTTGTCGGTCAAAAATTGATTGCTCATTGGTGCCCCCAGGCAGGGCCGTCGAATATCGCAATCAAGGGGCGTGGGCCAATACGGTCACGGTTTATCGCTATTTACCCTTCTACAGGTGCGTTCCGCGTGGTCGGCAGCAATACATAGCCTTGCTCGAGGTCACCCAAGAATGCACAGTCTTCTGGACCGCGAATATTGAGGTACGCGGCGGTATATGCGCACAAAACAGCCTCTAGGCGCTCTTCGAGTTCACCGATACGGCTACCATTGCAGCTCGGCAAATCAGCCTCGATCAGGTCGTCGAGGGCGCTCGAGTCGATCATTGGCGGATAGGCTTCGGTCAACATGGTGTCCAGCATTTCCCTAAACCGGGACACCGCATCTTTTCGTGCGCCGACCGGGCCGGTCTTGAGGCGGATCGGGTGATCGATCCCGAAAAGCAACACCTGTGTGGCCTGGTTGTAGGTTTCGACCACACGATCGCCCTCGGCAGAAGGGTCGTGATCAAAGCCCATTCGCATCAATGCGCGACCGATGGTGCGCGGATGGCTGGCGTTGACTAAATTTACTTGGTATTCGTCGACCTTGTGGTGGGCGAAATGCTCATGAAGTTGAGCATCACACGGGCGTTGACCACCCATGTTCTCGACCATGATTGGGGCGTTGACCGCGAGGGTCACACCATCCCGACCACGGTTTCGGGCGATCCAAGACAAGATGTCTTCGTGGGCGCGCAAAGAGCAGCTCGAGATGAGCTTGAGCCCATCTTCATGAAGCTCCAGCACAGCACCACCAGAGGAATGGCGGGGTGCCCAAGCGAGGTCTAATCCAAGAAAACGGGGGGGGCGGGGTCGACGGCTCACGGTAAATCCTTTGGGTGTCGCATCAGTTCAGCGACAACTTTGCCCGAGGCGGGTAACCGGTTCGAGCCGAAACGCGACTGTTCTGCTTGGCGATGGCCAATGTGAGAGGGTCAGAGCGGTGTTTTTCCGGCTTTGGTTTTAGAGGATTTGAGCCAAAACTGCGAAATATTTTTCGCACTTGCGCACCCGAACCTGCGTAATCAAGCCACAAAAGTTAATGTGATTTCTATGTGACTTATTGCTATGTCAAGCGTTTAGTAATTTTGGCACGGCTGTTGCATTGTGTTTTGGCGGCGCAGCGTATATCTTGCTGCGGGTCGGACCACAGTTGGTTCGGTCAGAGTAAAAAACCAGAGATTTGGGCATCGTCCAAATTTTCAGGACGTCCCAAACCCAACCCAAAAAATGGAGAATCTCATGAAGACGCTTTCACTTGCAGCGCTTACCCTCATGTCCACCTCAGCTTTCGCGACAACAGCTCGCGTGGCAGCTCATCAAGGTAACGCCGGTATCACCGACGACACCTCTTATCGGACTTACTTTTCGAAAGTCGACAATGGCAAAGACAGCATGTGGTTCGACGCCACTGGCGATACACTCGCTGGAGCATACAAGGCCGACGGTCACTCCATGACCATCGAGCAATCAGAAGCCGGCTCCACAGCCGTTGGATACTACGCGAGCCTCGATAAGAACAGCGCATACGCGGTGAACTTCGACATCGCCAGCACCAAAGCCTTCGTTATTGGCGGTGGTTACGGTATGAGCGACGGCGGAAACGACATGGCGTTCAGCGGTAGCATTGGCAAGACTGCCGATGGCACATCGTTGTCCATCTCGGCTCGTGGCCGTGACCTTAGCAAGAAGGAAGTGTCCGCATGGACCGCTGACTTTGGCTACGACGATGGTATCACCGTAGATGGTGGCTACGTCATGGGTTGGCGCTTCAAGACCGACCGCTCAAAAGCGGCCGTCACTGTTGGACCAAACCTTGGCATCTCCAGCCCTTCCGAAGGCGACACGAGCATGACCCTCAGCTTGGCTCAAGTCAACGTGGCCGGTGAGTTCGCGCTCAACGACTGGTTTGGCCTTCGCGGCTCTGTGCTCACAAGCCTCGACGTTGTTGAGCCCATCGATGGTGGCAGCATGGACATCATGAGTACAGGCGTCAGCCCTGCATTCGGTGCTTCTGTCGACTTCGACGGTGCAGACCTCGACTTCGTCATCGACCCACAGTCGATCATGAACGGTCCTTACTTCATGACTGGTGCAGCTTCCGAAAGCTTCGCCATGATGATGTCAGCTCGCTTCGACATCTGATCGCAGCATATAAAAAAGGCCCACCCTTCAAACGGTGGGCCTTTTTTTTGCCTATGCCCGCTGGTCCATCCAGTCGTGCACTGCGGGCCACACATGGGCGGGGGCGTGTTTGCCCAAAACGATGTCCAGATGGCCCCAATGGGTCAAGCCATCCCGGTCATCCAAAATCCGAAGGCTGCGATCGGATGCGCCCGAGCGGTCGTATGCGGCACGGCCCTCTTCGGGAAACAACATGCTGTCTCGGTCGCCGAGCATGATCAGGCACGGCACGGTCGCTCGGTGCCAGCCTTCATCCCAAGGCACGGCGTCGTCGCTCTGCCACTGAACCATCTGGTTCCAGACCCGAACGGGGATGTAATCAAAGCCACGGCGCATGCGCTCTTTGGCCAACTCGGGCTCTACGCTACCGGGCCACCAGCCGGCGATTGGCATGGCATATGCAGCCAGGTCGATCAACGGAAAGAGCCTGGCCAACACCCGACCCGTCACCCCAGTGTGCACTTGAATATCGCCCACATCCACGCCACTGGGCAGTCGACTCATCAAGCGCATCAGCCCTGGGATTAGCCAACCTGCTTGGCCAAAACGGTACACGCCCGCAATGCCCACCACACCACGGCATGTCGGGTTGTCCCCTTCGTTGGCGATCGCTGCGTAGGCCACCGAGGCACCCAATGAGTGCCCGATCCAAAAGGCAGGGCTGGGGATGGCGCTAGCGAGGCGATTGAGGTCTGCTGGGTAGTCCTCAAAGGCGGTGGCTTTGGTGTGGCTCTTTCGCCTGCTGCGCCCATGGCCCCGAAGCTCCAAATTCCACACATCCCATCCTTTTTCAGCGAGCCAGGCCGAAAATGAGCGTGTTTGAGTGTCCCAGCTAAAGCGATTTTGTGCGAAGCCGTGAATCAGGATCACTGGCGGTCGGGTGGGGCCCTCGGGCAAGCAAGTGCGGGCGATTCGAAGTGGGTGGACTCCAGGCAACTCAATGTCCTGGATTCTCAGTTCGGCGTGTTGCTCCGCGTGTATGTGGACAGTGTGCACCGCATCGTCATGAATGACGAAAGGGGGCTGTGGCCCAAGGCTCATCTGAGCGCTGCCTCGATGTCGGCCACATCCTCAGCGTTTCCGATAAACAGCGGTGTGCGTGCGTGAAGCGATGAGGGCGCCACATCCAAGATCCGTTGGCTTCCATTCGAGGCGGCTCCACCGGCAGCTTCGACCACGAAGGCCAAAGGAAAAGCTTCGTACAACAGCCGCAACTTGCCTTCGGGGTTTTCTTGGGTGGCCGGATATAAAAACACCCCGCCCTTGATGAGGTTGCGGTGGAAGTCGGCGACCAATGAGCCAATATAACGTGCGCGCCAGCCATCGCCTGAGCGTTTGAGGCCATCGATGTGTGCCCGAAGGCGGGGGTCCCAACTGTAGCTATAGCCCTCGTTTACAGAATAGGTTTTTGCCGAGGGCGCCAAGCGAATGTCAGGGTGGCTCAAGAAAAACTCACCGACGACAGGGTCGAGGGTGAAGCCATTGACTTGCCCATCGACCGCCAAGACCAAGACGGTGCCAGAACCATACACCACGTAGCCTGCGGCCATGACCTCGGTGCCGGGCTGAAGAATGTCCTCGGGTGTGGCGGGGGTTCCTTCTGGTGAGCGGCGCCGAAAGATGGCAAATATCGTACCGATGGTGGCATTGACGTCGATGTTTGAGGAGCCATCGAGGGGGTCCATGCAAAAGACATAGCGCCCAGAGTGAAAGCGTTCGGGGGGTAGCGTAGGGCCTTCATCTTCTTCGGAGACGATCGCTGCGCACACGCCGGGGTGTTCGAGGGCGTGTTTAAAGGCGTCGTTGGCATAAATATCGAGTTTTTGGACCAATTCACCTTGGACGTTCTTCTCTCCGGTGGCCCCCAACATGCCGGCCAACCCCGCTCGGTTGACCCGCGCGGAGACCAAACGGCTGGCCAGTCCCACTTGTCGGAGCAAGGTGGCAAATTGCCCTGTGGCGTCTGCATGGGTTTTGGTGGTCTCGAAGATGAACCGGTCAAGGGTGGTGCCTTCTTCAAATTGACGCTGCATATTCGGCTCCATGTGGGCGAGTGCGCTAACCTGATGGCGCTACACGGCACGAGCCGCTGTGATGAATAAGAAGAATGAAGGTAGATGTGTTGCGAACGATTTATTTTACAGCCTTGTGTTTTGTTGGGTGTTTGCCGCCGCCGAGAGCGTGGCCAGAAGCCAATAAGGCGAACGCCGACGCCGATGCCGATGCCGACACCGATGCTGACAGCGATGCTGACGACACCGGTGTGATGGCTCACCCGTGTTCTTCGGTCGTCTTTGGGGAAAACGCCCATCTCGCGATCCAGGCCACCGATGTTGTCGGTGGGAGCCTGTACACATCCTCGAGCTTCAGTTTTGATTTGTGGGCTTGGCTTTCGGTGCTCGAGACCGACGAGCCGGTGATGATGGTGGGTTTAGGCAAAGATAAAGCGTGGTCCCTTGGCGTTAGCGCCGGCCAACTGAGCTTTCAGATGGGGCCCAGCATCGTCGCCATGGCCATGCCCGAGGTGGGCTGGCATCATATCGCAGCGGTTTATGACCACGAGCAATCCCAACTGCGCATGTACCTTGATGGGGAAATGGCTGCAGACCCAGTGCCGGTGGAGGCGCTGTTGTCGGTTCCTGAGGACGAGGTGTTGCACATCGCATCGACGGGCTCAGATGATCTGAGTTGGACCAATAGCATCGATGAATTTCGTTTTGCGCTCGGGGTGATGCACACGGGCATGTCCACAGAGATTGCAGACCCAAGCGACACTCAGGGCCTGGCTGGGCTTTGGTCATTTTCAGACCTTAGCAACACGCTCACCGGCGGAGAGGCCAGCGGTACAGGCTATGGCTTTGTGGACTCCTGCCCTTAATCTTGATGTGGTCCTAGATTAGCGCGCTTTGGGCGGGATAATCCTTAGGGTCTCAGCCTTCGCTTTGGCATGTTCTGCAGCACTCAGGCTCCCTCGCCGGCGCATGCGGTCCAGTACACCGTTCACCCGAGCGACTGGCGGCCGTCCAGTTTGGGATATCTTTCGATGCCACATATTGGGCGCTGGTAGGATCGATGCCAAAAAGGCAGCCTCCCGGTAGCTGAGCTGGGCCGGGCGTTTCAAAAACCATGAATCTGCCGCTTGGTTTATTCCGGTAATTCCAGGTCCGAACTGTATAATATTTAAGTAAAGTGTAATGATTGCATCTTTGCTCATCCGGGACTCAAGGCTGAGCGCGAGGAGCAATTCACGGAGCTTGCGCTGCAGGGTACGCCGCCCGTCCAAAAAGAGATTTTTCGCCAGTTGCTGGGTGATTGTGGAGCCACCCCGCATGCGTTCCTCTGATTTTGCATTGCCCAACGCCTCGCCGATCGCGAGCAGATCAAAGCCAGGATGGGAGCGAAACCGGATGTCTTCAGCGGCGATGACGGCGGCGGGCATCTTGCCGGATCTGCTGCGGCTTGCCCAACCGCGGACCCGTGGGCCGGTGGTGTGAATGCGGCCATCGGCGGCCGAAGTCCATCGGATAAGGCCTCGACCAAAATTGGCCGGCAGCGCCTTGGAGACGGCCAGGTCTTTGGCCCCAGGTGAGATGGTCCATGTTCTGGGCGGCCCTTTTACATCGAGGGTCAGGCCCACTTCACCATGAATCTCTGCGGTCTTGGCCTCCGGAATTCCAGAACCAAACAAGGCCACGACTTGGCTTAGGGGGGTCAGCGGTACCCTAAACTGAAGCGTGTGTGCTTTGGGTGAGGCGGTGCCGAGGAGGCTCCAAGCGATACCCCCAAGCGCGCCCTCGGCAGCCAGCTCGCCCGTGGCCTGGTTCCACACACCTTTGGCGGTCATTGCCGTGGGCGGTAGCGGCGTTTCTCTGATGGTTGGGTGGTCGAGGGCGGTGTCTGGAAAGTCTAAATCAAAGGAGATCGTGTCGCCGATTGAGAAGCGGAGTTTGCCTTGACCATGGATATGAGGATGTGGAAATTCACCGCTGATTTCGCCGGCCAATCTCACCTTTGATTGTATCCCCCAGTCGCCAATGATGGCGGTGGCTCCATCGGAAATATCGAGGTGTGGGTAGAGTGTGCCGGCCATATTTTGGGTGAGGGTTTCATCCTCCCAACGCAGGGTCATATCGTGGGTGCTGAGCCTAAACTTTGGTCGCCAGCCAGGATTTTCGCTGGTCGATTTTGATGGCTGTGCGCGATGGGCAGTGATGGTGGATCCCACGGATGAATCACCGGTGGAATGAGCATTTTTTTTGAAGTGTTTTAGGTCGATATTGGGTGCGGAGAGACTCAACCGGATGGGCCAATCAAGCTCGATATCGACTTTGTCGATGGTCAACCCTGGCGCCGAGAGCTCGTGCCATGTCCACTGGGTCAACCCCAAGCGCCTCCGCTCCCAACGGATATTTTCGGTGCTCAGCTCGTTTTCTATCCAGCGGCTACCCGCATACTGAGCCACACCGAGTGAAGCCCCACCAACAACAAGGGTTGCGAGGAGGGCAATGGCCGGTTTCAAGCCTGAACCTCAGCCCTCAGACTTGCCATCGATGTGTTGGCCGAGTGCTCGAGCTTGAGCTGCATGGTGCCGACCAAGCGTTGGGCCGGACCGTGGGTGCTCCACTGGGGCGTCGCCATGCTTTGCCAGGCGCGCAAAACCTCAGAAGCGGTGATGTCTGCAGATTCATGGACGGCACGCCAACGCTCATTTGGACTTTTGGAGACCACCCCAGCGTCCTCGAGCACTTCGAGGGCCTCAAGGGCGTGGTGCCGGGGCACGCCTGCCAACTCGGCGATCTGTGCGACGGAAGCGGGCAAGTCCTGCTCCAAATCGTACAGGGCCAAAAGAATGCCGACGGCGAATAGGCCATCGGGGCTTCGTCGCATCGCGTGGGGGTCTGCGGCGATCTCGCGTTGGATGTCGAGAAGTTGGCTGCCTTTGTCGATCACATAGGACAGCTCCACACCCATCAAGATGACCAGCCATACGAAATTCAGCCAGATCAAAAAGACCGGCACAAATGCGACCGAGCCATAAAGCCGGGCCATGCTGTCTTTGGTGCCCAGCAAATCGGTGTACAGGGTGAACCCGCTCTTGGCGGCCTCAAAAAGTGCAGCCGAAACCAGTCCGCCGATGATGGCTGAGCGCCACTTCACGGGGGTGTTTGGGAGGTATTTTATGGCCAAGACAAATGCGAGAGAGGTCATGAGCCAGGGCACAACAAAGCCAAAGGTGGCTGCACTCTCAGGAATGGATGCGCTGATGACCACGCCTGTCGCGACGATGAGGGGCGCGATGACGACCGAGAGGTTGAAAAGCACGAAGCGCCACAACCAACTTCTGTTGAGGCGGGTCGAGAAGATGTCGTTGACGGCCAACTCGACCTGGAAGTAAATCTGGCTGGTGATGGCCATCAGGCCCAGTACGCCGACCAGGCCCACGGCACCCAAGTCTACCTGGCGGAGCATGGTTTCCAAGATGGCTGTGAGCTCTTGGCCGACCGATTCGGATAAGACCGTGTCGTACAACAAGCCCCGAACACCGTTGACCGTGGCCTCTGTGAGCCCGAGTTGGCCTGTGAGGGCGAAGGCGAGGACCATCAGGGGCACGGCACCCACCGCTGACCAATACGACAAAGTGGCGGAGCGTACATGAAGCCTGTCGCCGGCGGTCTGTTGAACCACGATGACCGCGAGATGAACGGTATTAAGCAGGTGTTTTGCCCACCAAGTGGTCGACAGGGGCAGCTCCCCGTTGGCAGCCTTACGGTACAAGATGGCGATGGTGCGCTTCATGGGGCCAAGCCTATCGCACCTGCTGTGTTAGGCCCGGTGCATGATCTCTGTTGTCAGCGAAGTCGGTCGTCTGCGGACGGTCATCGTTCATCCACCGGGTGCGGCGCTCGAGCGCATGTTGCCCGAGCACATCCATCCGGCGAGTCCCCGCTATCTGCTCTTTGACGACCTGGTTGATGTGCGTGCAGCGGCCGATGAGCACCGTCAATTATGCGATGTTTTGGCCAGTGTGGCAGAGGTGGTACATTTTCAGAGCTTGCTGAGCGATGTTCTCGATGATGGGGCGCGGCGAGGGGCGCTGATCGCTCAGGTGGCACGGCTTGAGGCTTTGAGCGATGTGGATGCGGCCAAGCTCGAAGGCTGCTCGGCTGAGTCGCTCGCGGCATCGATGGTGGTCGGAACTGTGGGTGGAATGGTCGATGGTGAGGCATTATTTGCCCCGGCACCCAATCTCATTTTTACCCGTGACTTGGCGGCGGTGGTCGGTCAAACCGTGGTGGTGGGCAATGCCAACAAGCGTGCCCGTCGTCGTGAGACCTTGCTGGCGTGGAGCGTTTTCGAGGCCCATCCCCGTTTTGAATCTGCGCGCATCGCCACGAGCTGTACCGGTGTCGCTCAAGGCGCAGGGTCTTCTCCGCTCACGATTGAGGGTGGCGATGTGTTGGTGTTGTCGCCCAAGTTGGCGGTCATCGGTGCATCTGAGCGCACCAGTTGGGCGATGATCATCCGATTGGCCACCGAGCTGCTCGAACAAGAAAAGCTGGAGACTGTGTTGGTGGTGGAGATGCCCAAGCAGCGCAGTGCCATGCATTTGGACACGGTGTTTACGCTGACCGATCGGCAAGCGGGGGTGATCTACAAGCCTTTGCTAGAGGCTGGCGGGCCAGAAGAGGCCAAGGTGCTCAGCTTGAGTCGGGTTGACGGCCGCACGGTTGTGGCCGATTTAGACGGGCATTTGGTCGAGGTACTTGCGGCTTTTGACCATCCGCTGGCGGTGGTGCCGTGTGGGGGCGGCCATCCGATTCATTCGCGGCGAGAGCAGTGGACGGACGGGGCAAACTATATGGCTTTGGGGCCGGGCGTGGTGGTGGGCTATGCCCGAAATCATCGCACGGCTGTGGCCATGTCCGAGGCGGGTTTTGAGGTGGTCAGTCCGGCGGGGTATTTGAGTATATTGAGTGGAGATTTTGGCGGTAATGTCGACGCGCTTTTTGAGAGCGGGCGTCGTATTGCCATTCATTTGGTGGGCAGTGAGCTGTCCAGAGGGCGGGGTGGGCCGAGGTGCTTGACCTGTCCGATTTGGCGGAACCCATGAGCAAGAAACTGACGCATATCGACGAGAGCGGTCGTCCTCAAATGGTGGATGTGAGCGCGAAGGAAAACACCCAACGTGTGGCGAGGGCCGAGGGTTTTGTGCGCATGTCCTCGGCGGCCTTGGTGGCGATCACATCCGGCCAGGTGAAAAAGGGTGATGTGACCCGCATCGCAGAAATCGCCGGCATTCAAGGTGCCAAACGCACTGCGGATTTGATTCCATTGTGTCATCCGCTGCCGCTCGATGCGGTGAAGGTGAGCGTAGAGGCCGTGGATGGTGGGGTTCGGATCGAGGCGGTTGTGTCGGCGTTTTGGCGGACCGGCGTGGAGATGGAGGCCCTCTCGGCTGTGAGCGCTGCGGCTTTGACGGTGTACGATATGACCAAAGCGATAGACCGCTCTATGCGCATCGAGGGTGTGCGTTTGCTCGAAAAACGCGGGGGTCGATCAGGAGACTGGATGGCCTCAAAGTCGTGACAAAGCCAAGTTCATGTTGACCTTCGGGGGTTGCTAAGGCTACCTTCCAGACATCACGCCCCCGGCTTATTTTATCAGGAGGACGCCATGCGTCTTGGACTGTATCTTTCGATTGCCGCAGCAACGCTCACCGCTTGCTCCGAGACGACCTTTTTCAAAGACAACTCCACGCCGCCTGGTGAGCCTGCCGGTACCATTCTTGGGCGTGTTTGTGACCCATCAGGGCGCCACTGGCTGCCCGACGCGATGGCTTATGCCAACTTGATCGATGGTTCTGGCAAATTGTATGACACCCGCAAGTCTTATACCGATCGGGATGGGTATTTTTTGCTCGACGACATGCCCGCGGGCTCCACATACACCGTCTACATTCAGTTTGGTGGTGAGGTGCTCGAGACGCATTCCGTGGCTGTTGGCGGCGGTGAGTCTGTGGTGATTGAGGAGCCAGATTGCTTTGACCCGCTGGAGTTGGACGTCGCTGTGGTGACGGGCGACTATGACGAGTTCCAAGAGGTTTTGGGCCATATGGGCTTTGCCAACTACGAGTTGGTCGATGGCTTGGTGGCGGCCGAAATGGCTGGATTTTTGATGGATTTGGACAAGATGTTGTTGTACGACATCATCATTTTCAATGGTGGTCATGTCGAGGCGGGTTTGATTTATCCTGTGCCGCCTGATGATGATGATGATGATGGTGGCGATGGTGGCCCCGACTCGATCTTCGATGACACGGGTGATGTGCCCGATGTGCCC
>DBIS01000188.1 GCA_002296975.1 Deltaproteobacteria bacterium UBA796
GCGTTGGCCGCTGTGGGGTCGTCGAGTTGCCAGCGTTGAATTACCGCTGCCTGTTGCCACCAGCGGGCAGCCCGATCTGGCTGGTCGCTGGTGCCTGCCAAAGCCATGAGTGCGTCTGCGGCACCCTGCCAATCTTTGGCCATTACCAGGGCGTTTGCTGCCGATGACAACGCGAATGGGTGGCTAGAATCAAGGCTCGCCGCCTGCTGATAATGGGCCGCAGCCGAGGCGTGGTCACCCAAGCAATGTTCTGAAATCTCGCCCATGCGGAATTCTGTCTGAGCCGTCTGGCTTCGCTCCTCGAGCATGCCCAGGGCTTGGTCTGGTCGCTTGGCTTGGATGAGCAACGACACGGCAAGGTCGGCGGCAGGCGTACATTCTGGATCGCTGGCGACCGCCTCGATGAGTTGGGCGATTGAGCGCTCGGCGTGTTTTGAGCCAGCGACCTCTCCAAGGTGAAGCAATGTGGAGGCGCGCGCCGTACCCTTTTGGAGTTTGGCCTCTGCCGCGAGGGCGTCAAACCATTCATCTTGGCGGCCAGCTGCCACGAATGCCGCCTGGGCCTCGCGGTGAATGCTGGTAGAGATGCCATCACTGGCATCCATCGCAGCGCGGTACAGGCTGACCATTGAGTCAACAGCATCACCATCAGATCGAATGGCCCTGGCGGCACGACCATACCAAAAAGCAGCATTGGCACCTTCTGAGCGCTCTGCCTCTGCCTTGTATAGGTCACTTAAAGGTTTAGGGTTGTTGGCGTTAACGCGAATTGCGGACAAGAATGCGTCCAGAAAGCTGGGGTCTGCCTGCAAGGCCGCCTGATAGGCAGCGGCAGCCCCCTCCATGTCGGCGCATTCAGTCTCTCGAATTCTCCCTTCTTCGACACGACATCGCGCAGCCCTGGCGCCGGTACTGAGCGTTGCCATTTTGTCCAAGACACCGAGAAGCGACTGCCAAGATTGGGTTCGGTAATGGAGCTCTCGGAGCAACCTCAACGTAAACCAGTCCACTTGAATATCGAGCGCCCGCTCCAACAGGACAACGGCTGCTTGGTCATCTTTGAGATGATTCCGCTCGACAATCCCAGCATCTTGGAGTGCTTCGACGGCTGCTGGGCCATCGAGGGAGCCGGCTCTGGCTACGAGCAGATCACGAAGCTCGGCAAAATCACCGTTACTGGCGACTACATCGGCGTACCCTTTCGGGGTGTCTTCTGGGCGAAGCCCGGCCTGGAGTGCCGCAGCGAATCGCCTTCCGGCCTCTGACCAGTCACCG
The DNA here is from genome assembly GCA_002296975.1 of Deltaproteobacteria bacterium UBA796. Taxonomy (GTDB): domain Bacteria; phylum Myxococcota_A; class UBA796; order UBA796; family UBA796; genus UBA796. The sequence continues at coordinate 1,276 of DBIS01000188.1, forward strand.
ACGCGGGAAAGTAAAATGCGGGCTGACTCGCTCAAAAGGCGGGCCTTCTCTTCTCCGGCCGCGTGCTTCGCTGCCCGCTCCAGTCCAGTTGCGGCCTCGCGCCAACCGTCTTCTGCGGTACCCGGCAAGACATAAGAGGCCTTTTGGTCAGCCGAGGGAATATCTTCGGGTTCGTTGATAACAGTGGGTGCAGACGCCGAGGCGTCCGAAAGCGCCACCTGAACGTCGTCTGGGCTCATTTCGGAGAACAGCTCGCCCGGGGCATTGAGCTCGGATTCCCGTACAGGTGCTGACCAAACCTCTGTCTCGTCATCCGCAATCAAATCGGGTGCGGGATGAAGTGCCGAAGGGTCGTAAAACTCACCACCTGAAAAACCGAGTGTGCCCCGTATTTTTGGCTCGGTGACCTCTGGTGTGGCTGGTGTGGCTGGTGTGGCTGGTGGGTCGTCTTCCGGCGGCGCCATTCCGGCAGGGGCATCGGGCTTGTGTGGGCTCGCGACGCCGACCTGTTCCGTCAGAATAGAGTTAGAGTCCTCGTTGAGGGGATCGACATCTGCGGCCACTTCTTCGCTGAGGTCATCCAAGGCCTCAGCCTCTGCGGTCTCCCAAAAGCTGCTGGCGTCGCCGCTCGCGAAGAACGCATCCTCGAGATCGTCGAAGTTTTCGCCACCTTTGGCCTTGGTGGGGGGCGTCTTGCTATCTTTATTTTCTGACATCGCGTGTAGCTCCAAACGGACTGGTGGCGTTTATCGTACCTGAACGGGGCCACCGTGTCGGTTCAGAAGTGCTGACAATAGGTCAACTCCTCGTCAGGAGCGCCGCGGGATCCGCTCAGAGAGGCCGGTCAACACTGCGTATGGGATTGTATCGGCCCACCTAGCGAGGTCCCAGGCGTCGATGCTTTCGGTGCCTTGGCAGCCCAATAGAACCACATCGTCCCCGGGGCGAACGACGACGGGAACATTGGTCACATCCACCATGCAGAGGTCCATGCAAATTCGCCCACGGAGGGGCGCCTTGTGGCCATGAATCAGCACATATGCTTCGCCGTCCATACCGCGCGGATAGCCGTCGGCATAACCAAGGGGCAAGGTGGCGATTCTGCTGGGTCGCGGCGTCACAAAGGCGCCGCCATAGGACACACCAACGCCGGCCGGCAAGTCGCGAACCAACAACACCTTGGTGCATAATTCCATGACGGGCTTGACTGGGATTCGGGGTTGCTGGCCTGCGGGGTCATAGCCATACAGGAGCAAGCCAGGTCTCACCATGTCAAAGGAGGACCCGGGATGGTTGAGGATGGCTCCCGAGTTTGCGATGTGTTTAATCGGCGCATCGAAGCCCCGGCCTTTGGCGATTGAGATCGCTTCTGAGAATCGGCGAAGCTGTTCATCGGTGGACACCACACCGTGACCATCCTCGCTGTGCGCCAAATGAGATGCGATGCCTTCAACCTCCACATGGTGCAGGTCAGCAAGCCTGTCCAAAAAATGTGCCCAATGGTGGGGTGGGACGCCGAGACGCCCCATACCTGTGTCGATATTTAGGTGAATCGTCGCTTGTTTACCGCACCGTTGAGCGGCGTCGTTGAGGGCGGACGCTTCCGCAAGACTGCTGACCATGATTGTGAGTGAATGGGCCAAGGCTTCCTGGGCACCTTGGGGGCCGGCGCCACCCAAACAAAGAATCGGTTGGGTGATCCCTGAGCGCCGAAGCGCGCGGCCTTCTTCAACCAAGGCCACACCAAAGCAGTCGGCACCAGCACCGGCCAAAGCGTGGGCGCATTGCACAGCGCCATGCCCATATGCGTCACCTTTTATGGCGGCTAGAATCTTTGCGTCAGGATGAACAGCGGCCCGTACCAGCGCAAAGTTTGCGCGGAGGGTTTCCAGGTTTACGTGGGCAGTTGTGGGACGAAGCTGAATCACAGTTCACCTGTAACGGTGCCTGGGCTGGTGACCCACCCATACCCGAGCTAGGTTCGAAGCCGTAAGGGAGCTGACGATGCGCACATTGGTGACGGGCGGTGCAGGATTTTTAGGTTCACACCTGTGTGAGCGCTTGCTCATTCTGGGTCATGATGTGGTGGCCTTGGACAATATGGTCACTGGTCGTCCGAGCAACGTCGCCCACATGGTAGAAAATCCACGTTTCAGCTTGGTCAACGCCGACCTTTGCGACGGCATTCCTGTTGATGGGCGCTTTGACCGCATCTTCAACCTCGCCTCTCCCGCCAGCCCCATCGACTATGTTGAGCTGCCATTTGAAACCCTTTACGTCGGCTCCGACGGCACGAGGCATGCGCTTGAGCGCGCTGTGTTGGACGGCGCGCGCATCATGATTGCCAGCACAAGCGAAGTATATGGCGACCCAGAGGTGCACCCGCAAGTCGAGGGCTATTGGGGGAACGTAAACCCAATCGGACCACGGAGCGTATATGACGAGGCCAAGCGGTTTTCTGAGGCGCTTGCCATGGCTTTTGCCAGATACAAAGGTTGCCAGGTGCGCATTGCGCGGATTTTCAACACTTATGGTCCAAGAATGCGCTCAAACGATGGCCGGGTGATCCCTGCCTTCGTCACTCAGGCTCTTGCTGGAGAGGCCTTGACCGTGTTTGGTGAGGGCGCCCAAACCCGGAGCTTCTGTTTTGTCTCCGACCTTATCGAGGGATTTATCCGTCTTATTGAGAGCGATTACCAACTTCCGGTCAATCTGGGAAATCCAATAGAACGCTCTGTTTTGGACTTGGCGACCCGCATCAACAGCCTTGTTGGCAATGCCGCGGGGGTGATTCACAAGCCCATGCCCATCGATGATCCAAGCCGTCGTCGCCCGGATATCAGTTTGGCAAAAGCTGAGCTCGGCTGGGAGCCGGCGGTGTCATTTGAAGATGGACTGGCGACGACCATCCGCTGGTTTGAGGCCAACTAAAACCGCGTCACTGCCCCCGCCCGGATGGTCATGACACTATTGCTCCCCTCGAGGGGGGCTGGTGGGTGGTTGAGGGTGCTCACATTGGCATCGAGAATGCCGGGGCCGAGCAACTGAGTGTAAGTGCTCTCGACAAAGGCTGAA
>DBIS01000267.1 GCA_002296975.1 Deltaproteobacteria bacterium UBA796
CCGCGTCCGCCGCGATCTCGGTCTCCACCGCGCGCGCTGCGATCTCTGTCGCCACCACGTCCGCCGCGTCCGCCACGATCTCGGTCTCCGCCGCGTCCGCCGCGATCTCGGTCTCCACCGCGTCCGCCACGATCTCGGTCTCCACCGCGTCCGCCGCGTCCGCCACGATCTCGGTCTCCACCGCGTCCGCCACGTCCGCCGCCACCACGGCGCTCTTCGCTGCGCTGCTTACGCTCAGCAGCCAAAGCGCCTACAGAATCAGGGCCACCTTCAGCCTCTGCCTTGCGAATACGGTCCCATAAAAAGAAGGCGCGCATGGTGGCTGCCAAAAGCACATCCCCATCAGGGCGCTCCTTGATGGCCCGAACCGCGTCGAGGTAGCCCTCGAAGGCCATGGTTCCCATCGCCTCTTTGATCGATCGAACTTGACGCTCAACCCGTGCAGTCGCCGCCTGTTCTTTGGATGGCAATGGCCGTGTTGAGAAGTCGATCTCGTACTGGTTGACCAGCACTTTTCGGGTGTGCAGCTCAGCGCCGCCCACCAAAGAGATGCAGATGCCCTTCTTGCCGATGCGACCGGTTCTGCCAGAGCGATGCAAATACACTGCAGGGTCTTCAGGCAGCGAGTAGTTCACCACATGGGTCAAATCCGAGATGTCGATGCCTCGGGCGGCCACATCTGTGGCGGCCAAAAACTGAGTCTTACCACTCTTGACACGCTTCATGACCGCTTCGCGCTTGTTTTGTGGCAACTCACCGCTCAGCAACTCGATATCCAAGCCCTGACGGCTCAGGAATGTGGCGACAGTCGCTGTGTCTTCGCGGGTGTTGCAAAAGATCACAGCACTCTTGGGTTGTTCTTGCTCAATTATAGCGAGCAAGGCCCGTGCCTTGTGAAAGTCAGGGCTGGACTCGTAGATGATGTGGTCGATATTGTCGACCTTGTCCGCATCGGTCGACAGGCGAAGGTCCAAAGGATCTTTGGTGTACTTCTGGATAATCGAGCGCACCCGTTCATCGATGGTCGCGGAGAACATCAAGACCTGACGACTCTCTGGGGTTTGGTCCAAAATCTTGGTGACGTCCTCATAGAAGCCCTGAGCCAACATTTCATCGGCCTCATCAAGGGCTGCAAAACGCGCGTTCGACAGGTCCAGGGTGCCTCTCCGAAGGTGATCGAGGATACGACCAGGCGTACCAACAACAAGCGCGGCACCATCTTTGAGGGCCTCTTCTTGGGCGCCAAAACCCACACCACCGTAAATGGCGACAACGTGGATGTCCTTGAACTGAGCCAACTTGGCGGCTTCTTCGGCCACCTGACGAGCCAGCTCACGGGTGGGGGCCAAAATGATGCCTTGCACTTCGCGGGCACCAGCACCGATTTGTTCGATGATAGGCAACACGAAGGCGGCGGTCTTGCCGGTGCCCGTTTTGGAGCGGACCACCATGTCACGACCCGCAAGCGCAGCCTCTAAGGTGCCTGCTTGCACCGCGGTGGCAGTCTTATATCCGTGGGCCTCAATTCCTTTCAGGATGTCGGAGGACAGCGGAAAGTCGGAGAACAGGCGATTGGAGTCATAGTCCGAGGTGTGGACCACCTCAACACCCTCCAAGTCGGCGTCTGCGCCATCTGTCTCTGGCTCGGTTTCTTCAGTCTTTTCAGTTTCAGCGCTGGCCTCAACTTCGGTATCGGCAGCGGCCACCTCAGCGGTGTCGGAAACTGGATTTTGGGTGTCTTCCACTACTTCGGTGGATGCGGCCTCTTCCTCGGTCTCGGGGGCGGCGTTCTTTTCGTCGTTCACATTAGCTCCTTTAAAGCAACGGACCCTGCTAATGGTTCCCCCCTTCGACCGCCATGTTCTTTCGGGTTTGGCCACGTCAGTTTACACTAAGCCAACCCCCGAGGAAGCATGCGACGCATCATTGCAACCGCCATTGTCTCTGCGCTCTGCGCCTGCACCAAGGCCGAGACGGACACCGCCGTTGATGAAGCGGTCGGCCTTCCGTGCGAGGCGACCTTCACCTTGACCACACCCGAAGGCACCATCATCACCTTGGACGAGTGCAAACATCATGGGGTGGACATCGAGTTCGCCACCATGGAGGGCTATGCGATCCCCCAGCCACACAACCTGAACTTTATCTTCCGCAGCACAAAGGACACCGACATCGACTGTTGGGTCCGGTGGGAGATCGCAGGTGTCTGCCCCGATCTCACAAACTACAGTTTTAGCGCCGACAACGTGAACTTGACCTGGGACACCACAGGCTGCGATGTGGACGCCAGCGCGAAGGGCCAATTTGAGGCCCTCTCTGGTGGCGCCGAGTTCTCCCAGCTTCACACCGAAAATTTGGAGGGGCTGACCGCAGGTTCACCCATGAAAACTCAAATCACCGCAGCGGTCGCCGCCATCGCTGAAGATGGAACGGCTTTGGCCGGCAACGTGGTTATCGACGAAACCTTGGACCTGGTGTACACCGACCTATCCACATGCGCTGGCTCTTTGGGCGACTTCGACGGCGACGGCTTTGATGGCGTGGAGTTTGGCGGTTTGGACTGTGACGATACTGACGCCACCATCGGGCCCCATGCAAACGAGGTCTGCGATGGCATCGACAACAACTGCGATGGCCAAATCGATGAAGACCAAACTCAAGCCTTTTATGTCGACAATGACGGCGACGGCTGGGGTGAGCAAGACAGCGAATATCAGGCTTGCCAGGCTGCATCCGGCGATGTGACCCGGGCCGGGGACTGCGACGATGACGATGACGATCGGAACCCAGATGCCACCGAGGCCTGTGACGGTATCGACAACGACTGCGACGACGTGATCGATGAAGGCTCCAAAATCGGGCTTTACCCAGATGCCGACGATGATGGCTTTGGTGACAGTGCCTCGCCACCCTCCTTGTTTTGCCCAGATGAAAGCCCAGAAGGTTTCGTGGCCTCCTTCAGCGATTGCGATGACGAAAACGACCAGGTCCACCCCGACGCTATCGAGGTGTGCGACGGGATCGACAATGACTGTGACGGCGGCGTAGACAATTTGGAGATTTGCGAATGAGGGTGATGCGCCTTGCCATCGCTTGGGCCTTGGTCACCGGCTGTACCCCCTCAAAAACCGACCCAGGAGACACCATCAACGCCGACTCTGGCGATGCGCCGTGGCGGTATGACGATGATTTGAGCATTCGAGAGAATTGCTTTTCAGGCGTGGGCGCCGGCGTGGACTCATTCGGAAGCTATGACCGCTTTAATCCGGTCATGGGCCGCCATTGTGCCGGAACCCACCACCAAGACATTCGGGATGTCGAAAAGCTGGTGTTTTTAGGAGACTCCATCACCGCCGGGACCTGGCCCACCAAGGAACGGGATTTTTATCGCCACCAGCTTACCGCCTTGCTTCAATCACGTTTTGGCGACATCGAGGTGCTCGACTGCTCCGAATATGGGGCCCGCACCGATGATTTTATGGCCCACAGCAACCGGCAAATCAACAAATGCTTTCCTGGCTTGATGGCCGGCGAGACCATTGAGCCAAAGCGCACCTTGGTGATATGGACCATGGGCGGAAACGATTTGCTCACCATCGGAGACGCCGCACAAGCAGGCGGTGACACCACACTATTGTTGGCCAAAATCGATGAAGTTGTGGAGTATCAACGAGAGGCGTTGCTTTTCTTCAAAGACCAGGCCGACACCCTGTTTCCTGCAGGTGTGGATGTGGTCTTCACCAACAACTACGAATTCACCGATGGCACCGGCGACTTTGGCTCATGTCCAACCGCAGCCACGATTGGCATCGACTACACCATCTCTTCTTGGGCACTTGGATACCTCACGATCAACGAGTCCTACATGGAAATGGCCGTCGATACGGGCACCGATATGGTGCTGCTGATGGAGCACTTTTGTGGCCACGGCTTTCATGCGGACGACCCGCAGAACGGCTGCTACAAGGGGCCAGACACACCCATTTACTTTGACCCTTCTTGCATCCATCCTACCCCTGAAGGTCACACCGCTCTGGCCAAGCTCTTCGACCAGGTAATCGCGGGGGATTGACCTTGGCCCTGTAAAACCCCGACCCTCAATTCATGCTCAAGTTGAACGCATCATGACCCCGATACTCTTTGCCTTATTGTTCGCCTCACCACCCACCATGGCCCAGGATTTTTTCTCCCTCGATTCACTCCTGGACGACACTGCAGCACCCTCAGCCACCCCACCGCCCGCGAGTGCAGCCTGGCCGACAGCGTCATCGATCGACCAAGTTTATAAAACACTCTCTATCGACTGGGCCGGCCAACCTGACGAGACCCTTCCTTTTGCAGCCGTCACCCAAATAGAGCACGCCCGCGCGATGGGTGATGCCCCAGAGGAGCTTTTCGCCTTGCTACAAGATGGGCGACGGGTGGTCTTGGCCCGGGGACCACAGGTCGTGGACCAGGTCCGACTGCTGAGGACGGCTTTGGCGAACAAAATTGTGGAGTTACCCGCGGGGATTGGGCATAGCGAACAGCCCACCGGCGCACCGACCCCCAGCCTAAAAATCACCGTGGCCGGCGCCTTGCTTAGCTTGGGAAAATTAAGCAGTTCTGCTGTAACAGCACCCAAAAAGACGGGTGAGGCCACACCAAAACAAGTGGTCCGCCGGGTGGTCAAAATGCATATGGACAAAATCCGCGGCTGCTATCAACGCGCCGCCCAAGAACAGCCTCAACTCGCCGGAAAGGTGGTGGTCCGATTTGAGGTTGCAGCCAATGGCCAGATGGGCTCCGTGTCCATATCCTCTTCGAGCTTAAACGACCCCGGCACAGAGCGCTGTGTGCGTCAGCAATTTCTCATGATGAAATTCCCACCCCTGAAGGGGAATGCATCTTTGGCGGTGAGCTACCCCATCGTCTTTACACCGGGCGATGGCGATTAAAATTTAGGGTGTGATGCCCAAACGAACCCGGGCATCGACGCAGTTGGCTTGGCCGCGCTCAAAATCACGACATGTTTTTGGGCGATCATCATAAACCACACAAGGCCACGCCCCTGGTTTAGGCGCCAAACAGCCACATATCTTTCCTTCTCGGGCAACGTTCAGTCGACCATCTTGGCTAACCACCCGTTCGGGGTGGGCCCGCACAAAAGGATCTCGCGGCCCAACCTCGACCGCGTGGTAGGCCTCGCGACAACACGCCCCGCAGGCCAGACAATCCAAATCTGCTGTATGGGCAACACAGGCTGGCCAATCCGGTTCGATTCGCGCGCCGCCGTAGCGCCGACATCGGCTCACCGCGGGCCCCCTCCCCCCCTCAAAATACCAAACACAGCTCAAACACTGGACTTGAGGTGGTCCGGGCTGTTCACATAAAGGGTTGCTCATCATCAGGTTAGGCTATCCCGATGAACCTCCACCCAGACGACAAGCACGATCCAAATTATGAACGGCCAATTTTAAGCCGGTATTTAGACCCAGTTGAGGTGATTTGGCTGTCCACCGCAACCCGCCTGGGCTTGCACATTCGGCGCAGCCCGTGGGTGTTCTCCTCAACCGATGGCAGCGGTCGCTTGCAACTGTCCACTCGGGACGACCTTGACCCGGACGACTGTCTGGCCCAAATGTTGCTCCACGAAATTTGCCATTGGTGCACCAATGGAGTGGAAACCTTCAGCGACCGGGATTGGGGTTTTGCGCTCGACGGACCGACCGACCCACGAGAACACGCAGCCTTGCGCCTTCAAGCCTGGCTGGCAGACCAAGCCGGACTCCGGACCATGTTTGCGCCCACTGGCATTTATCGTCAATATTACAACCGCATCCCAGACGATCCAACCGAAGCCATCGACGACGGCGAGTGGGAGCGCCATGTGGTCGCGATGAGCGTCATCGCCATCGCGCGAATTCAGCAACAGCCATTTTCCCCCCATGTGGGAAACGGGATGGCAGCCACCGCCAAGATTCACGGGCTCCTCTCAAGCTTCCTCCCAGATTATGCATCCTTGTTGGACGAAGACCCTTTGCCCTCGCTCTGGAGTGTAGAAAAACCACTTACGGACAGGCCCGAAAAACCAAGTTAATCGGCCTCAGATTGGAGTCTCCCATGAAAAAGATGCTTGTTTTATCCTTGATTATCGCCGCCTGTTCCAAAGACCAGGCGCCACTCGCCCCAGTACTTTTGGGCGACCCCGGTGGCGAGGCCGCGATGGACCCAGCCCTCCAGGCCTGTGCTGCGGCTCACTTGGGCCTGAGCCCCGACGCTACCTTTAGTCAAGACGATGCCATGAGCCTGAAACACCTCGACTGCATCGATGAAGGTGTCACCTCATTGAACGGCATTGAGATCTTTAGCGCCCTTGAAACGCTGAGTGTGTGGGAAAACGATATCGACGATGTGAGCAGCCTTCAAGACCTGACCGCCCTCAAGTGGTTGGAGCTGGGCAACAATGCGATCACCGACATCTCTGCTTTGGCAGAATTGAGCGAACTCACCCGCTTTGGCGCCTCATCCAATGCCATTGAAGACATCGATGTTGTCGCCGGATTCAGCCAACTCGAATGGCTAAACTTGGACGATAATAAAATCACCAACGTAAACGCAATCACCGGACTGAGCGCCCTGCGCTGGTTGACCATCGACCATAATAATATCGATGACGCTGAAGCCTTGTTGGCCCTCACCGATACCGGTGCTGACGTTTATCACGACCACCAAAGCGCCTCGGAGGCACCCCGCCCCCCAGCACCCGGCATCTCGGGAAGCCTGGACACGGCCATTGGCACCCTCAGCACCCGGCTAAACAATGACAATGCGCTCGTTTTTGACCTGCTGATCGGCGGTAATGCCTATCCGGTACGCTCGGAATTCTCAGGCGCGCTGCGCCAAGAAAACGGGCAGCTGATTTTGGAGCGCGACGGGCGACGGGTTGTGGTCGGACACACAGATGGTGCGACGGCCAGCCTTTGCGAAGATGGCGAGCCTTGTACCATCGCCATCGGCCTAAAGATGGGACCGGCCTCTGCTTACGACGGCTTGGCACCTGAGCCTGTGGTCTCTTTGGCCCTGGGGCTTCACGCCAAACCCGGTACCGACCAAGCCACTTATGGTGAGGCCGATATGCACCTTGTCGACTACGCCATCGCGAGTCCAAACCAGTTTGATGCCGGCAGTTGCTTGTTTATGACCAACACCGGGGCCATGGAGCTGTTGATCAATCAGCACACAGGCCTCGATGAGCTCGCCTACAACGGCGACTCCGACCTCTCCGAACGCTTTTTGATGGCGGCATACCAGGACGTACCGAGCAGCACGATTCGGTACTGGCTGACCGACACCATCTACACATTCAACCACTTCAATGGCGCAATGCTCAACCGGGACTACCCCTTCACTGCGGGCTATGTACGCGAGACGTCAGCCGGAATTCGCCCTTGCGAAGCCAGTGATGATGGCGCCTATTTCAGCTGCTCTGTGAACTGGTTTGACCAACGGCCAGAGGGCTGGAGGGACATGCTCGTTGAGACCCCAGAGGTGGAGCGTACCGTTGCCTATATCGACCCCGAACGGAGCAGTTCAAGCCAATGGAATGTGGGCTTGATGGACGAAGATGATGTGGAGAAAATCAAGTACATGCTCCGCACCCGTCGCGCACCGGTGATCGTGGTCTACAATCACTATCTGTACTGGCATGCAGACATGGTGGTCGGCTACGACGACACCGTCGCCACCGATGGCTGTCCCATGGTCGAATCGTCGATGGATTACTTCGATGAAGAGGGGGCGAGCGGGTACACCCAGAAGATCGAGCGCCATATTGAAGAGATCGGCGACTGTACCAACCAGGGCATATTTTATGTGCGCGACTCGATTTATGAAGGTGGCTCCGAAGAAGAACTCTATGAATACGCTGCTGGCTTTTCTGAGAAATATTCAAAGCGCATCATCGAGCGCAGTTACAACTGGGTCAAGTACTTGGGCAACCACGCTTACAGCATCCACCGAAAATAAGTCGGGTTAAAGCCGGACACTTTCTGTCCGACTTGAGCCGTGCCCCGGAGTGAAACTCCACTTAGACCATGGGCATGGCAACGCTTCTACACACTGCAGACCTTCACCTTGGGCGCATGCTTTTTGGTGAACGACTCCTCGACGACCAAATTCAAATTCTCGATGGGATTTTGGTTGAAATCAAAAACAGGCGGCCCGATGCCCTCTTGATCGCGGGCGATGTTTTTGATCGCTCGGTCCCACCCTCGGATGCCGTCGAGGCCTTGGATAATTTTTTGGTGGCTGTTGTCTCTGGGCTCAAGACACCGGTGGTCCTGATCCCTGGCAATCACGACAGCGCTGACCGCTTGGGCTTCGGCGCCAGACTTTCTCACGAAAACCTGCACATCGTCTCGGCCCTCGATCGGGTGGTTCTGCCCTTGCGCATCACCGATGCCCACGGTCCAATCGACATCTACGGGCTTCCCTTTTTAGAGCCGGCCCGTGTGGCGCAGTTTTTGGACAAGCCCGACATCAAAGGCCATCAAGATGCCACTGCGGCGATGGTCGATACCATTCGACAAGCCCAAAGCACCGCGCGAAACGTGTTGGTTGCCCACGCCTTTGTCAGCGGCGGAAAAGTTTGCGACTCTGAACGCGCATTGAGTATTGGTGGGGCTGACACCGTCGACGTTTCTGCTTTCGCAGGCTTTTCCGCGGTCGCCTTGGGCCACCTGCACCGGCCTCAATATATCGGCAATGAGTCGGTGCAGTACGCCGGTTCACCCATGCGATATTCCACATCGGAGTTGGGCTACACCAAGTCAATCAGTCAAATCGACATCGACGGGAGCGGTTCTGCCACGGTCACTCGGATTCCACTCTCCCCACCCAGGGACCTGGTGCTCTTGGAGGGCACACTTGAAGCCCTGATCACCGAAGACCATAGCGCCAACCACAATGACTTTGTCGTGGCGAGGCTCACCGATAAGGGGCCGGTTTACGGTGCGATGGCGCGCTTACGACAACGATGGCCCAACGCTCTCCATATCGAACGGGTTTACCCCGATGTGGGCACACCCACCCAGTTGACCGGCCTGGACCACCGAAAACAGAGCGTCCAAGCCTTGTTTGAAATATTTTTTGAGGACTGTGCCGGCGAGCCACTCAGCGCGCCTGAACGTGCAGCATTTTTGGACATCCTCTCAGAGACCGCCGTGACTGAGGAGGGTGCATGAAACCCGTCACCCTGACACTGACCGCTTTTGGCCCCTATGCCGATGTTGAGGCCATCGATTTCACAAAGCTGGGCGCGCACACCTTGTTTTTGGTCTCTGGGCCCACCGGAGCAGGCAAGACAGCCATCCTAGATGGGCTTTGCTTCGCACTTTTCGGGACAGGCAGCGGCTCAGAGCGCACAGGACGTTCCCTTCGTTCTGACCATGCGAAACCAGACACACTCACGACCGTAACCTTCGAGTTCATGCTCAAAACCAAGCACTACAAGGTCGAACGTTCTCCCGATCAACCCCGACCAAAGCGGCGGGGGGAGGGATTTACGAACATTGCTGCAAAAGCCACGTTGTTCATCAAAGATGGCGACGAATGGTCTGTGTTGAGCACTGGCTCGAGTTCTGTCACCAAAGCGGTCGAAGCGCGCATGGGGATCGGATCTGCGCAGTTTCGGCAAATCGTGATCCTGCCTCAAGGTGAGTTTCGCCACCTGTTGACCTCAAAGAGCAGTGAACGAGAACTAATCTTCGCCAAGCTCTTTGACACCGACCGCTACAAGGTTGTTCAAGCCAAGCTCGCGGCCCGCCACGGTGAACTCAAAGCAAAACTCAATGCCATCGACCAGAAACGAGGCACCCTGCTCGCCGGCACCGGCTGTGAGACCGATCAGGCACTCGCAGACCAAATCGCGGCCAACGCCGAGGCCATCAAAGAACAAAGCCTTACCGAGAATAAACTGCGTCAAGCCGCAGACGCCGCACGTGATGCCCTCGAAAAAGGTCGAATCATCAACCAAAAGCTAAACGAAGCCAATCTGGCCGCAACGGCGTTTCAGGACATAAAGGCGAAGCTCCCGCTGTTCGTCGAAAAGCGCGCCGTCCACGATTCGGCAGAACGTGCAGCCCCCATTGCACCCACCGCAGCGCATCGAGACACCCGACTTCAAGAGCTAAAGCAGGCCAAAGAGGCCGTCGCCGCCGCCAAACTCACCCTTCAAAACACCGGCGCCGCTCACCAACAAGCTCAGATCGGCCACAAAAAAGAAAGCGAACGGGCCCAAGAGCGGTCTGATGCCCTCGCCAATGTTGAGCACATCAAAACAATCGAATCCGAGGCCACATCTTTTTTGGCGGCCCAAGCCGAGGCTACACAAACCTACGAGGTGCTCACAGACTCTCACCAGGCGCAGAAGAAGCTTGTGAGAGACCTCAGCGACACCGAGGCGTGTCTAAAACAAAAAGGGTCCCAGCTTAACACTGCCCAAGAAATCCTCATCCAAGTCGCCTTACTAAAAAGCACCATCGAACAAACCAAGGTTTTGAGTGAGCAAGCCATGAACATGGCTGAGGACTTAGAAGCAAACAGCCCCTGTCCAGTTTGTGGCAGTCCAGAGCACCCTCAACCAGCCACCCGCCCAAGCCCCGCCGATCAACATGCACTCTTAGCCAACCAAACCGCACTCAAAAAGGCTGAAGTTGAGGCCGCCGCCATCCCCAAACACCAAGAAGACCTCCAACGTGTGACCGACAAACTCCATGCGCTCAGGGTGAAACAGCAAGACACCCACAAAGACCACACCGATGCATCTACTGCCCACGCCACGGCCAAACAGGAGCTCAAACGGCTCGCCATCGCCGTCCCGGAAAACATGCGGCCGCCAGGCGCCATCGCAACAGCGCTCACAGCCGCAAGCACCTTATCAAACGCCCTGGTTCAAGCTTGGGATCGGGCACAGGCTGGGCTTCAGCAGGCCGAGCTAAAGCTGGGCCAAGCGACCACTGGGCAAAAGCTGAGCCACGCCCGAGTGGCGCTCGCCAGCACACGGGTGGACGATGCCCAAGCTGAGCTTCTCCGATGTTTAGCCGAGGCGGGCTTTGACACCGAAATCCACTTCAGCCAAGCACAGCGCTCCGCAGTCATTCGGACCCAACTCAGCCGGGACATCAGCAATTTTGACCAGGGTTTGGCCGCGGCTCAAGACCGGCACACACGGGCCAAAGCTCAGGCCAGCACACTCAAAACACCGGACATCCCCACCCTTGAGGCTGCTCATACCACAGCCTCATCGCTCGCCAAAGCGGCTCAAAATGCCACGACCACAGCCAAAGCAAACAACAGCCACTTGGCCGAAACTTTGGCAACCCTGGGTGCGATGATCGCAAATCAGGTGGAGCAACGAAGCCAATACACCCTTGTGGGCCGGCTTGCCGAAATGGCGGTCGGAAAAGGCCCAAAGCGAATCACCTTCGAACGCTTTGTTCAGGCGGAGATCCTCGACACGGTTTTGGTCGCAGCGAACCAACGCTTTCACACCATGAGCAATGGGCGATACCGTTTACAACGCGTCCGTGAGAGCGAGGACAAGCGAAAGACCGCTGGCCTCGACCTGGAAGTCCACGATGCCCACACCGGCCATGCACGTGCGGCCTCAACCTTGTCCGGTGGTGAAGGCTTCGAGGCTGCACTCGCTTTGGCCTTGGGCTTGGCAGACACGGTCCAAGCACAATCTGGCGGTATTCAACTCGACGCCATCTTTGTGGACGAAGGCTTTGGAAGCCTGGGTGGACAAGACCTCGACGCGGTCATCCAGGCCCTGCAAGACCTCGAAGACGGCGGACGATTGGTGGGGATCATCTCTCATGTGGCAGAGCTACACGAGCGCATCCCGGTCAAGCTCGAAGTGTCCAAAGGGCGGCTCGGGAGTCATACAAAGTTTTTGCTCCCTTAAACATCAGGGCTCAGTCGATATAGCCCAAAGACCGCAAGCGATCCTGGTTGTTCACCGCACCCTCGGTAAGCGCAGATGGCGCCAAGTGCGCGTGGCTATCAACACGTTCCACAGCTTCATCCACCCAAGGTTCCCCGGGGGTATCTCGGGCAACCGGCAAACCCAAGACAGCCAAAATCGTGGGCAAGACATCGAGTTGAGACACCTCTCCCATGGGGCCCGGACTCACCCCTGGCCCAGCCAACACCACGATTCCGGCCGGATCATGCTCCCCCTGGTCGGTTCGGCCTTCGCGCACCAAGTCCTTGAGCGCCAAACCGGCAACGGTGACTCCACCCCATGTGGACTGGGGCGGCAGATGCTCGATACTCAAACTCCACCCCGAGGCCCCTGGCGTGAGCTGGGCCCGAAACAGGGGTTGACCCTCAGCAAAGACCAAGCGCCCAATGACCTTGTCCAGCACTGCATCGGCGACGGGAACATCTGGAGTCACCACCAACTTTCGGCCCACGCGGACAATATCCACCTCACCGATATGCCCCTCAAGCCATGCTTCGAGCGCAGGAATCTGAGGTACGGCTGCATGGGCTCCCACCCTCTCGCCTGCATTGCGAAATCCGTGGTCGCTGAGCACCAACACAGTGGTCTGTGGGCCCACTTGGGCTTGAATTTCGCCCAACACTTGATCTGCTAACCGGTAAGCACTGGCCACATAACGTCCACCATCTCGTGCCCAGTGGGTGTGAGACAAAGCGTCGGTCAAATAGATGGTGAAGCTCGCCACATCTGGCTGTTTTCGGTGCAGTTGTGCAATAAACACATCCCGATCAATCTTGAGCCGCAGCCGACGTAAAAAAGCATCTCGCTTGCGCGGCGGCAACCGTGACAGGCGCTCCATCGCAGCAAAGCGGATCCCTGCCCAAACACTCGACCACCGCAAGCCATCACCGACCCCACGCAGCACCAACTCCACCTTGGACCGGTCGGTCTCAATGCGCTTGCGATGCACACGATTGGAGAGCTCCAGCGCCTTCACCCAACTCAAGTGTGCCGGGTGGGTGGTCGCATCCCCCGCGAGCCATGCCGGCACAGTAAAGCCGCCGACTTCACTTTTAGGCGGCGGCCAGGTCACCAGCCATTTGTACAGGCCAACCTTTAAACCTGCAGCCCGTGCGATGTCCCAAAAACGGGCTGCAGTCGCCTGGTCTTCTTGAACCTTCAAACCCTGAATTCCATGAATGTCCGGGGGCTGGCCGGTGGCCAAAGTGGTCCAAAGCAAGGGCGAAAACAAGGGGGGCTCTGCCATCAACGTTCCCCGTTTACCGGCTAAACTGAGGGCCTGAATATGGGGCAAGTCCAAGTTGTCTGCGACCGTCCAGGTGACACCATCCATACCGATGATGACCAACTTTGGGGAAGGCTTGGCACCCATTGGTGGCACCAAGGAGACAGCAAAAAGTGCGAGGACCACCAAAACTGGTCTGATGGAACGCTTGTCACCGGGTAACCACGGACCGAGCCACCACCCTAAAACACATAGGGGTATGCAGCTAAACAGGACATAGCTGAGTGGTGCGTCCATAAACCAGGGGTTGACCCCCCACCGAATCACCACTGCGATCGCTGGGCTCAAAACACAGAGCTTGGCGGCTCCAATCAGTCGAATTCTCACGGTAAAAGTGCCCCCTTCGCAAAGCCATCCCAAAATAACCAGTCTCCAGGATGAGCCTGCAGTACCCTATCCAGCCACACGCCAATATGATCGGCACCATCCTCTATGGCATCCAAAATCGGCTGATCGCGATCCATATGGATTTCCTCGCCTACCTCGGCCACATACATCGAAGCATCCCCACGATCTCGATAACAATGAAGCGTCAACAATGGGGCGCCGCTTTGCAGGGCCAACCACATGGGCCCAACCGGAATGCCCATCTGCTGTCCAAGAACAGGCCGGAACAACCGCCGCCCAATCTCATGCCCACCCCCTGTTCCATCCGCCGCGGTCATCACAACCCCACCCGAGCATAGCCGTCGCAACAAAGGTCGAAGATAACGGGCACCATCGTGAATCTCGACCGGCATCTCGGACTCTAAGCTGACCCGCCGCTGACGGGCCCACTCACCCATGGCACTCAAAGACACATTCGTCACCCGGCCACCCCCAATCTGCACCACATCCACACCCATCCGTCCGAGCACATGGGTGGGCAACTGGGCTGGACCCATATGAGGGTGGGCCAAGACCACTCCCCGGCCATCCTCAATATGGGAACGTAAACGGTCGAGCCCACGCCAAGACAAATAGCGAGACCAGCGCTGTTCATCACAGCGGCCAAAAGAGGCCCCGATGTACTGATTGGCAAAATGGGAGGCAAAAGCGTGGGCAGCGATATCACTGACCGAGCGGCCATCTGGACCGTGGTCACCACCAAAGGCCAAACGCATATTTTTCTCGACGCACCGACGTTTGTTCACAGCCCCCACGGCTGCCACACGGCCCAACGCGCGGAACACCCTGTGCTCGGCGGTCACGGGGAGCGCGTTTAATGCGTCGATTCCAACACCCCATACCGCCGCTCGATAGAGGTCTTTGAGCTTGCTTTCGCCAAAGATCACTCGAGGTACCCCAAGGCCTTAAGCCGCTCCATGGTGCTCTCCGAGCGGGCATCTACGGCCTGGACCCCATCCTGATTCAGGGCCCTCAAAAGCGCGGAAAGCGACCCGCTCACCCCATCATCTACCTGCCCCCGACGTACCGCACCCCGGTCTGGATGCGTGCCAATCTCGATAAAACCACCGTCCGTCCACATTCGCCCGAGCAAGTAGGTCGGCTTTTGAATCTGACCAGTGGCGCGCGCTTTGAGGTTCATTTCTCGGTCGTAGCATACCGAGGTCACAGGGGCTGAAGTGAACTCACCACCGCCAAATGAAGCGCCAACATCTCGGCCGTCAGCCGCTTGAAAAGCTTGCCCGAGAAGGGCCATCAATGTGGGGGCCACATCGACCACACTCACCGTTTCGGCCACACGCGTCCCTGCTTTTAAGGCCCCGGGCCAGCGCAAGACCATGGGGACTGCGAGCGAAGAACCATCCAGATCCCCGCCATGGTTAAACCACACGCCATTTTCGCCGAAACTCTCACCATGATCGCCCACCACCATCACCACAGTGTTGTCGGCGAGTCCTTTGCGTTCAAGATGGCTCAACAATCGCCCCAGTTGCGCATCAACCGTCGATATCTCGCCCGCATACTGAGCCTTCACCCACGCCACATCCCGAATGCCCACAAGGCTTTGCTCCAAATAGGGCGCCACACCGCCTATCTCCGCCATCGAACTGTGACTGGGGTGGCTTGGGTCGCCCGTGTAGTAGGCCTGATCCCATGGTGGATCCGGCGTGTACGGCCCGTGGGCATCAAATAAGTGCACCCAGGCAAAAAATGGGGGGGCACCAAGCCCTTCGATCCCCTCGATCCCTTCGAGGCTTTCAAGCCACGCCAAGGCCTGATCGACAGTTTCCGTTCCCTTCCGCTCCAACACCGCATGGGGATCATGACGTCGATACAGACCAGCCAGCAGCCGCCCAGGGCCGGTCAGTTCGAATCCCCTCATGGCCGAAAATCGGCTGTCGTAAACCTTGAAACCTCGGTCAAAACCCAAGGCCCCATCCAAAACAAAAGCACTCACGAAGGCGCCGGTTTTGTAGCCAGCAGCCCTCAGCACACTGGCCATGCTCGGCCATTGGTCGGGGACAGTCATCCCATTGAGCAACATTCCCGAGCGCCAAGGCCCAGTCCCGGTCAACATCGCTGCATGGCTGGGCCCAGTCACCGCGATGGGGGCAAACGCACGCTCAAACAACACACCAGCATCCGCGAGGGCGTCTAAATACGGGGTCTGAACCGTCTCATTACCATAGGCCCCAACATGATCGGCCCGAAAGGTATCGAGACTCACCAATAACAAATTGGGGGCCTTCGATGCTGGCTGTACCTTGGGCGACACCGCCTTTGGCTGGGCGAAAGCAAAACACAGCATACCGCCCAAAAAAACCATGCCGCTTAAGCGGCGAATCCAAACCCATTTGAGGGCCCTGAGCCAAACGAAGCCCAGGCTCAACCCGAAAAGAAATGGGAGCCATTCACCACGCAGTCCGGCATGGGGCAAATGTGGCGGTGCTGCCCTAAACCACCATTCGGCACCATACAGCGCCCCCAAAAAGGCAACACCCACCCAAAACGGCCGCGCGTGACCCCGGCCCACAAGAATATTCATCCCGATCGCCAAAGCAAAATTGATGATGACGGTCGTGGCAATCAAAACCGGCAACTCCCCTGCTCCCCACAACAGACGACTGCCCATCGTTAGGTTGGCCACATCGATGAATGCGACACACGATGCTGACAGCAGCGCGCCCAAAAAAACATGCGGGGCGTGTGGGAGAGAAATTCGGCTCAAGACGACAACTCAGGGCGTTAACGGGGCGATTCACTGTAGCGTCCCAGTCAAGCTTTGGCCCATTCAGCACTGTAATGG
Organism: Deltaproteobacteria bacterium UBA796; assembly: GCA_002296975.1. GTDB lineage: Bacteria > Myxococcota_A > UBA796 > UBA796 > UBA796 > UBA796. The sequence continues at coordinate 16,486 of DBIS01000267.1, forward strand.
GTGAAGACTGTGGACCGTTACGCTATGGAGGGTTGTCCTCTGCCACCGAGGGATGCAAATGCGACAAACGATTTCAGTTCTTTTGATGGCCCTCGGGCTTCTCGGCCTCACCATGGGTGATGCCCATGCCAACAAGATCGTCGTGCCACCGCTAGTGGCCAGGGGCACCCCAGCTCAGACCGCGGCGAATATGACGGCATTGATCGCCTCCGAATTAGATCTATTGGACGAATTTTCGGAAATTGATGAGTTGAGCAAACGCCCAAGCGTCTTGGGTCCCAACTGTTTGGGATCAACCCCATGCCTCAAAGGCATCGCAAGCCTTCGGGGTGCGAGCACGCTACTCGCTGGAAAGGTCACCAAATATGGTGAAGAATTCGAAATCGCGCTCACCTATATGAGCGCCAATAGAATCGTCCGCACCGTGAAGCGGCGGATCGCGACCGACCCGATGGCGATCGCCGACGGGCTGGCCTCTTTGGTGCGACATGCCATCACCGGTGTTGACCCCGAGGCCACGGCCGCCGAAGACCGCGTGACCGGCTTCGAGGGCGGAGCGCTGGCCTTGATGGACGACGAGGAAGACGAGGACGATGATGACCTTTTGATGGCTGCACCCGCCGTCGCCGTCTTGCCCGGAAACGACCCTTTCGGTGAGGACGACCTCGCGGAAGACCCAAGCCAATCCAGGGGTGGTGGTGCCATTTTAGGAGGCGCCGTACTCGGTGCTGCAGCCGCGACGGCGGCCTCATCTGGTGGAGCTTCGGGCCGTGGTGGCGTTGCATCAGGCAGTCGGGCCGCTTCGGGTGGACCGGCCGCAACCTCTCGCGCACAAGCGGTGCCCGCGCCCACAGCGCCCCCCCTTGAGGTTGCCGCTGAGGATATCTTCTTTGGCAGTGCCACCACAATGATCGAAGTGGAGGCCCCAGCCGAAGACCCCGTCGACCCATTCGGTGAAGATTTTTACGAGGCACCTGTGGCCGCCGCCACCGTGGCCCGGCAACGTCAACCCCATCGCCGCGCACCGGCCATGTCGGATATTCGGGGTACAAACACGACAACCGGTGGTCTACAGCTCATCGGCCGCATTGGCACCGCCCGGTTTCAATCCTTGAACTTTCTGACCTACGGCGCTGAAATCGCCTACAGCATCACCCCCGAAATATCGCTCATCGGGGGATTAGAAGCCTACTCCACCAAACGCAGCATTCCGACCTCCCAAGTCGCCGAGGGAGAATCCACAAGCTTCTGGAACACCCTTCTGCCCTTAAAAGTAGGCGCGGTTTACCGCCTGGGCGATAACGATCTCCGGCCCTATGTCGGCGCCGATATGCAGTTGATTCCAGGCTATGTCAAAAGCGGTGGCGGCATGGCCTTCGGCTTCCGTACCACAGGCGGGGCGGACATGATGCTTTCCGAGAGCTTTGGACTCACCGCTGGGGTGGCCACAGGTCTGTGGGCAGGATCCAACTGGTATTTAATCGATGGCCTGATGAACACCGGCTTTGTGGTTCAGGTTTCAACAGGCGCCATAGGGGTCTTTTAAAAGACAACTCATGCACAAATCTATCGCCATCGCAAATCTGATTCAGGCTGCCATCTTTGGGGCGGCTTGGCATTATTTACGGGATCGATGGGGTTTATCCGCAGACATCGCCATGGGCTGTGCGGTCCTTCAGCTTGTGGCTGGGCTCAGCTTGGTCATGGACCGCCAAAGAATGTCTCGCTGGTGCGCTGTACTCAGCCTGATGGGTGTAGCCGTCGTCGTGGGTCAGTTTTTCGCTGCCGGCCAACATTTGGCCGAGGCTTATGGCTCAGATGCCCGCCGCATCGGCCTCGCAGCCCACCAAAACCTCTGGTTGGCCCTGCCCTGGGGAATCTTCTTTCCGCTTTGGCAGGCGCTACACGGCGGATTCAAGAGTCTGATCGCCCCAACATTGGTGCTCCTATTAACCTTGGTCAGCGGCCCCGGGATAGATGAACCATCGCGGCAATGGGCCGCTCAAGCTCAACAAGAAGCGGCCGCGATGGCCGTTTTTTTATTGTGGACAGGTCAACCGGCAGACTTGCCCACAGGTGGACCTCCGGCGACTGTGCTCCTCACTCCCTACGCTAAGGGCAAGGCGGGAAAAGCCGCGCGTGGCGACGGCGCGTCTTTGGGCGAAGCCATCCAATCAGCCCTCAAACGCCTCAGCCCTCCAGGCGCCGAGCGCCCTGCATTGGTGCTCGATGTGGCCCGTGTGCAATACCCACGGGGTGCCCTGGTTGCGGCAGCCGAAGGCGGTGGGCTGACCAAAAACAGCGGAAAATCACCGACTGTAGCCTGGCGTCCCGGTAGTGTAGGCAGAAAGCGAGTGTCCCCTTTTTGGAGCCTCCCACGACCAAAGCTCGGACGCGCTGTACCGGTCCGCTTCGATTCGGTCCTCGCACAAGCCTCGGGTACCAATTGGCTGCTGGGCAGTTGGACGGCACCTCAAGCGCTCAGCGCAAACACGGTTTTAGCGGCAGCACTCGGCGGTGGGTTGATGCTCGCGAGGCATCAAAACGCTGCTGGAAAATTTGCGTACACCGTGGCGGGGCCGTCAGGCCGCATCAAAACTAAAAGTTACAATTTCCCACGCCACGCAGGCACCACCTGGTTTTTGGCACGGCTGGCCCTGCGCACCAACGACCCAAAAATCTGGGCAGCCACCCGAAAGGGACTCGCCTATATGATGGAAAACACCATCACCATGAGTGATGGTCGGGCCTACCTGGGCGATCCCAGGCGTCAGGATGGAAAAGCCTGGGTCGGAACCACCGCCCTGGCCGTCCTCGCCGCCGTCGCAGCAGACCACCCATCCATGATCGCTTGGGGCCGCTTTATCGCAAGCAGCGTCGATGAAAACGGACAGGTCCGGGGAGAGATGAAACGCAGCGAAGGCATCCATAAGGCTCAAAAAAAGAACCCTTATGGACAGGGCCAAACCACTTTGGCCATCGCCGCTTTGGTGCGCGCAGGCCATGAGGAGTTTCGACCGACCCTCGAGCGCTTGGCCTCCTATTTAGATGGTGATTACGGACCAGGCGGAGTTGGGCGCTTGGTGGTCTTAGACGAACACTGGACATGCCTTGCCGCCCTCGCGATAAAAGACGCCCTCGGTCGCGCCAGTGGCGTCGAGATTTGCCATGCCTATTTGAGCAAAGAATCCCCTAAGACCCCAGACGCATCCAGCCGCATTCGCCCATCCTCTGGGGCTGCGGGAGGCCTCGCAGAGGCGGTGGTCGCAGGGGCATACCTGCATGCAGAACACAAAGCCGATGCGATTGCTTATGGCCGCTGGTTTCTGCAAAACACCTACAAACAAGCAGACGAGGTTCTGCTTCCTAGGCCAGGCACATTATTGGGTGGGTTTCGCGACTCCCCATACAAACTGGATGTGAGAATGGATGCCGTCCAGCATATCGGTTCGGCCTTGCTGGGTATCGAAGCCTTACTTTTAGAGGTCAAACCCGGAAGCCTTCCTTAGGGGTCAAACCAAGCCCAAAGCTGCTGCACGTTCGTGGGCCGCAGCAGCCATCACATCAGTGGTTTTATACCAGTTTATTCCGCCACAACCGGCACACACGCCTTCAAAGCGCCCCTCAAGATGAGCCATTCGACGCCGGGTTGCGAGCTCACCATTCCACAAGGTCTCAAAGCTGTGGTCCGCCAAAGAGCCCAAGGTCAGCTCCCCGCCGAGGTCGGCACAACACATCATCAGCGCGCCATCGTGTCGAATCACGGGGGTCAGCCAAAGCCCTGGGCACGCGGTTCGTCCCGAATCGTGTCCATCATCCGCTTGCCACGGGCCCTCCCGCCACAGCCCCACCACGACCCCGCCCACCCGACCAGCTTTTATGCCGAAGTCCTTGATGGTTTTATCGTAAAGATGGTCTGCCGCTTCTTGGCCTTCGGCTCCACCACCGACGCTAAGGCGCTTAAACATCAACTCATCATGCCATTGCTCACCGCCCTGACACCCAAGCAACTCAGACCAATAAGCTAAAAATTCGCCCGCCTCATGTGCGTTCGCCTCTTGAACCACAAACTGAAGCTGGATGTTGATGGCCACACCTGTGGCTGCCCGCCGCCGAATCAAATGGCGAATATTTCGGCGGACCTGGCCGAGGGCATCTTGGCCCTTGACCTGTTTATAGGTGGGCTTGGTGTGCGCATCGATGGTGAACACCACCAATAACGGCACATCAAAAGTGGCCGCAGCCACAATCTCATCCATGCGCTTGGGCGGCAAGCGAATACCGTTCGTATCCACCCGCAGATATCCGACCTGTTCGCCAAGTTGCTCTCCGGCTATCCGAAGCATCTCGGGCAGTTGTGGGTGCAAGGACGGGTCGCCCAGCCACTGAAATATGATGTGATCAAAACAGATGCCCTCTGCCGCCAATGAAGCGATG
>DBIS01000378.1 GCA_002296975.1 Deltaproteobacteria bacterium UBA796
CCTCGAGGCTGAGGCCGAACGGGCCGAAGGGCACCGGATTCCCCATTCGACCCATCGTGGCCTTGAGGCTCCACCATCAGAATGTTTGCTCTACAGTCGCGTGGGCGCCTTCGCAGCCCAGGTTGAACGGTATTTGAGTCGCTTTGAGCAGGTACACGTGGTGCTGCACGACGATATCGTGAACGATCCGGCAGAAGTGTTTCGCGGAGTCTTAGATTTTTTGGAGGTTGATTCCAGCTTTAAAGCCGACTTTTCGGTGGTCAACCCAAACACGACGGTCAAAAGTCAGGCCATGAGACGCGTGATTCAGGGCATGTGGTTTGGGCCGCTCCGGGAGTTTGCACCAGCTGCAGTGCGTGGTGTTGGTCGGCGAATGTTTGAGCGATTGCAGGCCATGAACACCCAGACCCAAGCGCGAGCACCCCTCGACGAGGCTGTTCGGCAGCGGTTGAAGTCCGCCCTATCTGCGGATGTAGATGAGCTACGGACCCTGATTAATCGTCCGCTTGAGGGCTGGTCGTGTTGATTGCCATGGCCAGGCCGGCCACCCAAATCGTTAGGTCATCATGAACCGCGCTGAGCGTGATCGTGCTCACGGGCTGATCCGGGCGTGGATTGTGCCAGTCCAGTCGGTACAGGGCCTGTTGAGGTGCGGACACACCGATAGCTGCGAGAGCTTGCGAGGACACCCGCATCATCCCAGCACCGTCGAATAGCAGCGCGCCACGAATAGGTGCGTTCATTCGGTTTGTGTTCATCCCCAACACCATCGGCAGGACTGTTGTTGTTTTGTCTGCGTAAGTGATCGAGATTTCTCCCACGGTCACACCGCCCTGATGGGGGCTTTTTAAATGATCCTTGCTCAGCCTCGGCTGTGCGCTTGAGGAATAAGACACCGCCTGCACGATCGAGAGTCCGTGCAGTTTCCTACGGCTGGTGTACGTCTCAGACTCACCGGGTTTGAGCTTGAAAAACACCGCGGGCGAGTAGCGCATTTCACCAATTTCGATGTGTCTGCCCAAGGCTAAATCATGGGCCACAGCCGGCTCAGTCTTATTTAAAAACGATTTTAATTTAGCCCCTTTGGGCCAGGCCTTGAAGCCTGGTTGGTAGGCTGGTAAATCTAAGAGGCTGAAGAGCGCTGTGTCGATGGCGGTGTGCTCAATCCGAGGCTCCCAGGCCGTCGCGCCGGCGAGGATGACGTTCGACCAATGATGGTAGAGTCGGGTGTCTCCAGCCATGCCTTCAAAGCTAGACCAAGGGGTGGGGTTGAACAGGGCCAAGGCCTCTCCTGCCAGGCCTTGTGCGATGTCAGCGAGCCCCTCGCGTTTCCAGTCGGCATAGCCCGTGTTTCCACGGATGACGGGGTAGCCCTTGGGCACCAGATTACCGACCGTGTCGCCAACTCGGCCCCAACTCATGACAGTGAAGTCGGGTCGGATCGACTCTGGGATACGGTTGGTCACACGGTGAATCCCACCTTCCTTTCCATTCCAACCTGCCACCAGCATATCCGACCACATCATCGGCTTAGCGCCCATATTGGCCAGTGTTTTGTGGTGCCAAAGTAGGTCTTCGGTAAGCAGCTGCCATCGGGGTGTGCCTTGGCAGCGTATGCAACGCTGGCTTTCGTGCTTTCTGTGTGTGCGCCAGTTGATTTCGTCGTGGCCGATGTGCACAAAGCGTGGGTGGTCGAAGATGTCGATCAACTCACGGTACATGGATTCGATGAGGACGCGGGTTTCTGGATTGCGAGTACACAGCAAAAGGGCCGTGTCCTCCTCCATCAACTCTGGGTGCGCGGTGGTGATCCATCGGGTGTGAGCGGGGGTGTTGAGCGCGGGGATGACCTCCATCCCATAGGACCGAGCGCGGGCGATGACCCGCTTGAGCGCCGCCTGGCTCCATGCACCTTTGGCCCGAGATAGCTCCGGATGGGCTGTACTTTGATACCCGCCTTTCATTTCCAAAATCAAGACGTTGATCCGCGCCCGTGCGACCACCTTGTCAATGAACGCGAGGGTCTGCTCGGGGGAAACCATCGGACCCGATAGGGGAGATACCTCGTGGTAAAGCACTCGGGTAGAAACCGTGGGCCAGTCATCGATGTCTACCGGCGGTGCCGCATTATCGAAGCCCACCAAGTCGGCGGTGGCGATCGCTGCGTACAAAGCGGCAGCACGGCCGGTGGCGTGAAGGTGAATGCCTTCTTTGCGGGCAGAGATTGTGTAGCCATCGGGGTGAGCGTGGGCTGACGCTGGAGTGGAGAGCCGAATACTTGGGGCGTCGCCGCAAGAAAGGCTGACCTCAAGGCCTGTCAGACGTTTAAGCTCAGTCTTGAGCCATTCAGCTGCGGGCCGCAGCGAGGGGTCGTCGGCGCAGATGGTTGAGGTGTCGGTGAGGACGAAGGGCTCGCCAGCCCCATGGATGACCGATTTTGGTGCCGGGTGGATTCCAACACTTTGCAGTCGCTCACCGGCGTTAGCCTGCCAATATAGGGCGGCGGTGCCATGGCGCGCAGTGCGGCCTTCACCCTGTGTGGCGCGGATATCGTACCAGCCCGTATGGGGGGGCGCCTCAAAGCTGACCCCAGGTTTGGTGTGCATTGACCACGGTGGGCTGATGCCCCGTCCGCCTCGAGGCAGGACGGCGCGGCGGTGGCTAATGACCAACTGTGTGTTCTTGGGTGCGTCGACCGTCCAACCTTCATCGCCCGCATCGACCGTTATCTCAAGGCTCGGTTTTTGGTCTTCGGTGAACCACACTGTGGCCGCTCGGGTCAGGTTGCCATCAGAGACTGGGCTCCAGGTGCGGGTCGTTCCATCGGCGCTGTCTCTCAGATTTAGGCGGATCGCTCGTTTTTGGCCGGGCTGTGGTGCCGGGCTGAGGGGGTGACGCACAATCTCATTTTTCAAAATAATCAGTTGAGCTGCGGCCAAATCGTCCACATCGCTTTGGGACACAACCACTTCGATATGCTGTGTGTCGCTCAGTCCTCGGGCCCGCACCAACAGCGCCGTGCCCTGCCAAGCCAAACGAACATCAGCGAATTCCGGGTCAATATCGGCCTGTGGTTCGGCTGCAAAACGAAGCAGTCGTTGAGCTTTTCTGAAGCATGCCCCGGATTTTTTAGCCTGGCACGAGACCGCTTGAATGGACCGGCCAGGTGCGAGGGGGAGCGAGGCTGCCAATGCAGACCCGCAGAAAAAGAGGCTTAAGCCGAGACCAAATCGTCGATACACCGTTTGTAGCCATCCTTAATGCCCCCCAAAACTTCCGGTTGGGCTTTAATGATGGCGCGACCAAGGGCCATGACCATCAGGCCGGAATGGGACCACGCATAGTGTGCCACGTTCACCGGCGTCTTTTCACGGTAGCGGGTGAAAAAATAATAGTGTGCATAGATTTGCTGCCCCAACTGTGCCGGGTACTGAATGCGCTGTACGGGCGATTCTTTGTGAAGGAGCTTGGCGTGGGGTGTTTGTAATATGGTCCAGTTTTGGGACACTCGGAAGGTGATGTCTACATCTTCATTTTGGCAATAGCCGGGTAGAAATTGAACAAAGCGTTCCTTTTCGAAGACCTCAGCGCGAAATGCCATTCTGCAGCCTTGGGCGACCGGCACGGCGATAATGGACTTTGGATCGGTCAAAAAACGCACGCCCCCCGCTGTGTAAAGAGCGGGGTCTTGTTCGTGGGTCCAGTGGGTGAGTCCAAATGAGCGGTAAACCTTCGATTTCCAGCCACCGATGGTCCCAGGTGGGTCGATCAGTGTGCCCTGTACACAACCCACCGGTGGGGTCATCTCCATGGCGAAGCACTCCATGATTTTTTCGATATATGTTGGCTCCAGCTCCACATCGTCGTCGAAAAAGAAGATGATGTCGCCTGTCGCGTGATCGAGTGCCACGTTTCGTTGGGTGCACAGCCCCCGTTCGCTTCTCAGGTAGACCAGCTCGATACCCGTGTGGCCGAGCATCTCTTTCATGACCGCTTGCAACTCACTTGGGTCCCCTGCGTCGACCACGATGAACTGGTCTGGCAGCAAGGTTTGTTTGGCCAAGGTGGGCATAAAGGCGGCCATATCACCAGGCCGATTGAGGGTAGGGATGGCGACGGTGATGCTCATGTGATCAGCACCAATCCCATGATGACCGCCAAAAATACTGCACCAGCGTACATCAAAGTTCTCCTTTTTTGGGCTGAATTTGGGGCGTCAAAACGGCGTCGATTTTGATTCTGCCGGGCCCGCATGCGCATTCGCCAATCATACTCTTCTGGTGTGAGCCAATGTTCCCGGCCGGCGGAATCGGTGTACAGCATATAGCCGCGCTCGCGCTGAAAGTCGGCCCGCACTTTTTCTTTTAGCTCTTCCTCTGCGAGAATTTGACGCTCGTTCGCCCGGGCCTGAAGCTTGGCCTTAGAGCGCACCTCACGGCGGACTTGGGCCTGTTGGCGACTGTCGTGTTCGGCCTCGAGTTCGGCCCGAAAGTCCGCTTCCACTTTAGATGCATCTGTGTCGCTCAAATGTATTTTCTGATCTGACATCGCCAATCCTGCCATGGTGTACTCCCCTTACTATAGTCGGAGGGTCGGAATTTCGAGGCCTTCTCGTTAATGCTTGGCCTCAATGGCGGCTTGCCAGAGACCGATCAACCGGGTGCAGACCACCTCGTTATCAAAATATTGCTCTACTCGGGCGCGACCGGCAAGGCCCATGCTGACTCTCATCGCTTCATCTTCAAGCAAGGTGATGAGGCGGCTTGCGATGGCGTCGATGTCGCCAGGCTGAATCATAAACCCGGTTTCACCTTCGATGATTTCCTCTGGGGTCCCGGCGATGGGCGTGCCAACCACAGGGAGTCTGGCCGCCATGGCCTCGAGCACACTCACCGGTAGGTTTTCGGCGTAGCTGGGCAGGCAATAAATGTCCGCGCTCTGAAATGCATCGATTTTGTCAGCGCCCGCGGTCCAGCCCATGACATCTACCGAGTCGAGTACACCCAAGTCTTTGGCCATCGCAGAGAGCTTGTCGGTCTCACCATTTCCGGCGAATCGAAAGCGTGCGGTGGGTACGGTCTCGAGCACAGTAGGAATGGCGGCCAGCAGGTCGAATGCACCCTTCCGTTCACCGATTTCACCCATCATCAAGATGGTGAGTGGAGCATCTTTTTCTTTTGGGCGTGGCGGGTCAAAAATGGCCAGTTCAGCGGGGTTGTAGAGGATTTCAACGCAGCCCTGCTCCCCAGCCCAATTCACGGATTTTTCATATATTTTTTGGTGCAAGACCAGCACCGCGGCGGCCCTAGAAAACATATGGCGAACCGCTGCAGCGTTGGCAGGATGGGCATCGAAAAATGCCTCAAACACAGCGCCGTGGATATGGACCACCACGGGAACACCGGTGAGCATGGCCTCTTCAAAATAGGCCAGTTTCCGATAAAAGGAGCGGCGGTCGGCCACATGGATATGGAAAACGTCGGGCCTGTAGCCTTGGGCGAGGCGTGCCACAAAGCGGGACTGGCCCAATATGTTTTTTCCGAGCTTTTCGATGAAGGTGCCGGTACCCATGGACTCGAAATATTCGACATCCACAGCACCAAAGGCCGCACTTCGCAGCCAGGTACGGTGAACAGCGGTCATGCCTCCCGGGACATCGAGCCCCGGACCGATCATGCCGACGCGGAGTAGGTCCCCCACTCGATCCGTCCTGGAAATAGTTCTTCGTAAATTTGCAGCAGGTTCGGAGCCTGGTGCGGCCAACTTAAAATCTTCTCGACCCGCTCACGGCCCAGTTTCCCGAGGGCTTTGCATCGCTCTGGGTCGTCAGCCAACTCGACGACCTTTGCCGCCAAATCTCGGGGGTCAGCCCCTTCAACATATTGGCAAACATCGCCGCCGGTCACCATGGTCTCTTTGAGGGCGAACGTGACCACGGGTTTTGACAAGGCCATATATTCCATGGGCTTGTTCATGGTGGAGACCTCGTTGAGTCGGCTTGGGGGGTCGGGCTGAACGCAAATATGAGTGGCAGAAAGGATGGGCATGAACTCTTCTGCTGACATTCGGCCGCAGAGTTTCATTTTGTCTTCAAGCCCATGCTTGGCGCGCCAAGCGACCAAATCTTTCATGACATCGCCGGACCCGACCAGGGCGTAGCCGATGTTATCTCTACCGAACTCATCACGGATAATGCGGGCCATCTCCACGAAGAGGTCGAGGCCGTCTTGGGAGTTCATATTGCCGAGGTAGCCAATGACGATGTCGCCCAAGTCCGCGCACTCGGGATCGGGGTCGACCAGTCGAAAACGCGAGACATCGGGACCATTTCGGACCACCCGCACACGGGCAGGGTCTTTATTGCAACGGTCGATGGCGATTTGGCGGTAGCTATCATTGGTGGAGATCACGTAGTCAGCGAGTTGGATTGAGGCCTTTTCGGCGGCCCTGACGATCGGCAGGACCTTCATCGCTCCGGAGTCACCAAATTTATCTTCAAATAGCTCGGGGTTGAGATCGTAATGGTCAAAGACAAAACGCTTGCCTATGGCCTTGTAGGGTGCCACCAGCATCCACAGCAAATCGGGTGGGTTGACCGCATGGATCACATCAAAGCCGTGTCTGGCGTGGATATAGGCCATGATGCTCGACATGCAGCTTAAAGATGCGCCATATTCGCCCAAGTGACCCACAAAGCCTTTGCCGAAGCTCGGGTAACGATAGCGGTAGATCTCGACGCTTTCATCCATCGTCTCCCGCAAACTCTCTCCGTCGACTGCGGGGCAAATTACCCGCACCATGCAGCCAGCGTCACGCAGGGTGCAGACTTCACGACGGGCGCGATGGTCGAATCGATACGAACCATTTTCAATGAGATAGAGGACGCGAACCATTACAACACCAATCGAATTGTAAGGACCATAGCTTTACCTTGTTCTAGCCGCTATCCCGAAGGCTAAAACCCTTGGGGCTGGATTCAGCTATGTTGAGATCCGATACCCTTTTATGTGCGTCCAATCGCTGAAATCATCTGAGGTCAGACCATGAAGATATCCCTCTTAATTACCGCCTTTTTAGCATTTTTCATGAGCGGTTCAGCTCAAGCCGGAGAGGCTGCCTATGTCTTGGGTGCGGGAGACGTCTTATCGGTTTCCGTGTTTGAGGAGGGCGAGCTGAGCGGTGTTTTCACGATTAGCGAAGACGGCATGATCGACTATCCTTTGCTCGGACGGTTGACGGTCGCAGGCCAGACCCCCACGGAGTTTGATGGGTCCCTCACCGATGCCCTGGGGAAAAAGTACCTCAAAGATCCTCAAATTCAGGTCTCTGTCACCACCTATGGCTCTCACCCGGTCCAAGTTTTGGGGGCAGTTAAGAAGCCTGGCCTGGTACACCTCAGCGGGCGGAACACCGTGTTGGATGTGATCGCTGCGGCAGGTGGCGTGACGGGGTCTGGTGTGGCGCAGGTCCGTGTGAAGTTCGCGAATGGCTTAACAGAGGCGGTCACCTTTTCTTTAGAAGACCTGATGGCAGATAAGGCCACGAGCATCAAGCTCTCTGCCGGTGATGTTGTTCATATCTCGGAGGCCTTGGTGGTGTATGTCTCCGGTGAGGTCAACAAGCCTGGCTCTGTGCCCTTTATTCAAGGGTTGACCGTGACCCAGGCACTGTCCAAGTCCGGTGGCACCAAGCGCACCGCCCGCACCCGTGATGCCTATATTCTTCGTGGCGATCAGCGTATCAGCGTGAACCTACGGAAGGTGCTCCGGGGAAAGGCCGCCGATATTTTGTAGCTGCCCGACGATCAGATCGTCCTTCAAGAGAGCGTGTTTTAAAGTGCCTCGAGCCGAAGGGTTTTTCCGCTAGGCTGCAGTGTTTGAGCGCTGGTCGGGCACTTCGCTCAATCGGCCTGGGATGGGCCGGCTATCCCGCTTGAGGTTGGCATATTCAGCCACCATCAGGCCGCAGATACACCAGTAATACCAACCTGGAGAAGTCCGGTGAATAAAGCTGTTGGAGACGATGTTCGCCACAAAAACCATGATGGTCATGGCGCCCGTGTAGATGGCGAGTGTTTTGGAAAAGCGGTCAGCGTTTTCCATCAAGTACAGCTTGCGCGACACCACAAAAACCTTCCACTGTAGGCCGAGATATGCCAGCACCCCGAGGGGTCCGATTTGGTATAGCAACAGCAGCATGTCGTTATGGGGGTCGAGCTTGACGATGTTTTTATGGAACATTTTTACCCAGTTCTCGGTCATCGCCCGGTGCTCGCCAAGTCCCGCACCTAAAATTAGGTCATAGCTGGGCCGACTCAAGAACTCCTTCATCGACATGGTCCAAATGCCCCATCGGCCTGAGCCCAATGCACGCTTGTCCAGCATCACGTTCCCGGTGTCGAAGATCAGTAGGATGTCGCTGAAGCGGTCTTGGATGTCTGGGCTGAAGGTCACCAAAAGGGCCCCAGTCCCCGCCGCGGTGATCAAGATACGGTAGCGCTTTTGCAGCAAGGGGATGGCACCCAAAAACACAGTAAAGCCCAAAACTGCGGTGCGAATATAACTCTTGTACATCGCCAGAGTTCCCAAGAGTATCAAGATTAGAAGCACGGCCCGCTTGAAGCGTGATGTGGTTTGCATCAACCAAAACACCCACAGGCTCACAAAAAACAGTGACATCAAGGCCATGTTGTGGAGGTTCTTATACGCGCCGAGCAGACGCGTGTAGCCGTGCAAGGTGAACGCGTTCATTTGGCCCTGGCTCATGTGGTAGAGGCTGAGCACCAAGGGGATGATGCCGATCACGGCGATCACGAGCATCAAGGATTTTCTGAGGCCACGGCGGTTAAAGTGAATGGAAATCATGAAAAACAAGATGATGGGCACGATGTAGCGCACCAGGTTGTCCACGTTTCCAAGCGGGTTTTGGGAGCGGAGGGCCGCCAAGCCGATCAGGGCCAGGTAGACCAAGAGCAGGTTGAAACAAGGGTGCTGTTGGGCCCGTTTGAGGTCCAAGAACAGTTGAGTCGCCACCAGCACAAAGACTGCAGCAGAGAATAGCTGCAACATATTGAGACCGGCGATGGTCCCAGGAATCCACCACAGCAAGTCCAAAATGGCCCGGGCACAGAAAATACTAAACAAAGCCAACATGGGCCGTGTGAAGAAGTAAACCACCGTCAAAATCAGGGTGACCGTGACAGCCACATGAAGGGGTGGCACCAAAAACATGACCCCGGCAAGCAACACCAAAAGGATGAAACTCGCACCCAACTGAATGGCGAGAATATCCGGCCGCTTGGGCAACGAGAGCAACAAGCCCTCGATAAGGCGTTGGCGAATCGTATTGATGAACCCTCCAGCCGCTTCAGTCGCGCATTTCTCGTCGCTGCTCGACTGGGACCAGGCCACGAATCGCACACATGGCCTGTGCCACGGCATCTGCCAAGATACGGCCCAGGGCCACCTGATGGGGGTCAAAAATGCTGTTTTCTTGCAACCACTCTAGCTTGAGCGTTCCGAACACGATCCGGCCAGAGCTGACCGTGTAGGTGGAGGCTGCCATTGTTTGGATGTGAACGTCATTGCCTGCACCCGGATGGTTGCGCTTCCATTCAAGACTGCGGCGTTCCATTCCTTTGGGCCCGGAGGCTGCGACCACATCAAAGCGGAAGCCTTCCAGTTGGAGGGCCTCGCCAGCTGGAATCATTAAGCCCCATAAGGCGTCTTCGTCTACGGCTGTGGTGATTGCATTTCGGATCTCGTCGACGGCGAGGGCGCGCTCACGGGCGGCGTGCTCCAAGGCGCCAAATAGCTTTGAACGCCGACCTGCGCGGATGATGTCGGCATAGCCTAAAAAGTGAATGACGGCGGCGGCGATGGCGGCCAGGGCGACAATGCTGATGGCAGAAATTCGGTCTGAACTGTAAATAAAGACCAAGGATAGTACCCCGAGGCTTCCAGCGGTTCCCAGCAACATCAGGGCCGCTTGCCGCTGGGAGAAACCCTTCCTGAGCAGCATGTGATGGACATGGTATTGGTCGGCGCTAAACACAGGTTTTCCCACCAAGAATCGGCGAACCACGGCCATTAAAAGGTCAAAAATCGGGAGCGCGAGGGCAACAAAAGCGGCCACAATCGAGAACAGCGTGAAGCTTTTTTGGGAGCCGTGGGTCGAGGAGAGTGCGAGGACAAAGCCGAGGAACAAGCTGCCTGTGTCACCTAGAAAGATGCTGGCGGGGTTCCAGTTGAAGCGCAAAAACCCCAATGTCGCACCCACCATTGAGCACAGCAATAGTGCGCCGATGACATTGCCTTGGACCAAGCTCATCACGAAGAGAGTGGTCCCAGCCAACACAGCGACACCGCCAGCCAAGCCGTCGAGACCGTCGATCAAGTTGACGGCGTTGGTGACCAACACAATCCAAAAAATGGTGACGGGGAAAGCCCATACGCCGAGCGCGACGGGTCCAATAAAGGGAATCCCTATGACGTCGATTTGGATGCCAGCATGAAAGACGACCATCGCTGCGGTGATTTGGCCAATCAGCTTGGTCAGCGCACGTGCACCCTTGAGATCATCGTGAATGCCGAGGGCTAAAATCAGGCTGCCGCCGCCGACAAGCGCTATCAACAGTTCTCGCTCCGCAAAGAGGGCCTGGCTGATGTCGTTATCCCAGACCATAAGGGCTGCGATGGGGATAAAGAAGGCGATCGCGACAGCGACTCCACCCAACCTCGGGATGGGTTCGCTGTGTATCTTTCGACCCTCGGGCTTATCGTAAAGCCCCCATTGCACCGCAAACTTTCGGATGAGCCAAGTAAGGGCGATGCCGCAAAAGAAGGCGAGGGCAAAAGCGATCAGGAAGGTGCGCATACTTCATTCACCCGGTTTGTCGTTCTTCTGGAGGGTCACCGTAGGTCGAGTTGTAATCGTAGTAATAATAGTAGCCGTAGCCAGAGCGGCGGATGTCGAGCTTGTTGACGATGGCGCCGAGCACGTTCGCCTTGACCTCGGCCAGTCTGGATCGGCACTGCAGGACATGGTCACGGTTGGTTTTGTTCGATTCGATCACCATCAAGACCCCGTCCACAAAGCGGCTGAGGATGAGTGGGTCGGCCACAGCGCCGATCGGGCTGGAGTCGATCATGATGAAATCGTACTGGGTCAGAGCGTCCAAGAGACGGACCATTTTTTCAGAGCCCAGAAGCTCGGCAGGGTTTGCTGGGCGGGGGCCGGAGGGCATGATGTCCAAGCCCTCTACGTGGGTGCTCTGGATACAGGTGGATGGTGTGGCACCGTCCACCAAAATTGTGCTCAGGCCCCTGTCGTTTCCGAGGGCAAACAGACGATGTTGGGTTGGGCGCCGGAGGTCGGCGTCGATCAGCAAGACCCGGCTTCCGGTCATGGCGATGATCGACGAGAGGTTTGATGAGATGAAACTCTTACCCTCACGGGGGACTGCGGAGGCAATGAGCAGCCGCTTTTGTTTGTTCTCACGACCCGAGTCTGGGGTGCGGAAAAGCACGTTGGTGCGGATGCTTCTGAGGGCTTCGGCGGCGGTTGAGCGCGGTCGGGCGGCCACGTAGATATCTCGGTCGCGCTGGCTCTCTAGGCTTAGTAAATCTGAACTGGTTAAAACGGGGACGGCACCGAGAAAGGGCACGCCAACCACCTCTTCGAGGTCTTCTCGGCTTTTGATTGTGGAGTCGACGTACTCCATAAAGAAGGCCAATGCGAGACCGCCGAGCAGCCCGATCAAGAAGGCCATCGGCAGGTTGGTGGTGAGCCTTGGGCGCACCTTGTCTGCGATCATCACCGCCCGGTCAATAAACCAGATGTTGTTGGACTGAACCAAGCTCGCCAAATCGACCTCTGACATGCGAATGTCGAGGCTCGAAAAGAGTCCGGCGTTCTTGTCGGCGTTCGCCTGCAAAAATGCCAGTTCGATTCCCTTCTTTTCAAGGTCTTGGAGTGCGGACTCTGCCCGAGAGGCGGCCATGTTTAGGGCCTCCTCTCGTTGGGAGACGATCTGAATCTCGGTCTCTTTACCGTTCATGAGCTGGAGGACCTGGGCCTTGATTTGGGTGCTCAAGCCGTCGAGTTTGGCTGTGGCGCTCACCATCTTGGGGTGGTCAGGCAGGTAGCGAACAGCCAACGCGCTCCGCTCTTGTTCGGCGGTCCGGAAGGTCTGGAGCAAACTCTGAAGCACCGGGCTGTCTTCGCTCATGTGGGTGGCGAGGCCGGTCCACTCTTCGGTTTGAGCCAGAAGTTTGGCTCTGGCGTGGGTGGCCTCGAGGCCAATGCGTTCAGCATGGCTGGAGGAAAGGCGCTCACGGAGCTCGGTCAGGGTGCCCTGGACGCTTTCAATTTTACCCAGGCTATTTTCGTATTTAAACTCATGGACACGCTGGTCCGATTCGTATTTTCGCTGGCGGTAGACCTCTTGTTGGTCGCGCAGCCAAGCGAAGGCGGAGTTTGCGGTGTCCAAAGAGCGCTGGAGGTTCAACTCGATGTAGGTCTCTGCCAAAGTGTTGGCAAAGAGTGCGGCCTTGGCGGCGTCTGGGTATTCGACAATGACCTCGACCAGGCGGCTGTCCAGGTCAGGCTTGATCTGCATGTGCTCTCTAAAAAATTTGTATGCTGAATCGACCTCGTCGAAGTCGGTCACGCCGTGACGTTCTTGGAGCCGGGTGACGGTCTCCTCGATCACTGAGCGGCTCTTCATGATGTGGTATTGGGTGGCGTAATAGGCTCGCCGCTCATCTGAGGCAGACAAGCTCACGACTTCGCTCAGATTATCTTGGCCCAAAACGCTGGGTGTGTTGGGCGAGATCTCCAAGGTCGCGGTAGCGCCGTAGTAGGAGGTGGACAACAGTGTGCCGATGGTGACTGTGCCCATCAAAACACCGCAAAAGAGCGCAATGGTGAGTTGGCGCTTCTTAATGATGCGCCAGTAATGAAGCAGCGTGGCTTCACTGTGATTGTCGTTATCGTCTTGAAACATACAGACCTGCTATCGGAAATGCCTTCAAGTACGATGAGCACCCAACGAAAAGAATGGCGATCTTTTAGTGTGTAGGGGTGAACATTCCGTAAACGTGAAGGCGTTTAATTCAAGGGACTAGGGTACCACGACATGAACCGTTCGACCACACCATCTGTTCGCCCAATCCCAGCGTTTTCTGTGGTGGTCATGATGGGCTTGATTCCATTGAGCTTGCTGGTTTTTGGCGGTGTTCACCCAACGGCGCGCGTTGGTTTGTCGGTCGTTATGACTTTGACGGCCTTGGGGGTTTGCCTTCGTGGGCGCTATGTGGCGCACCGAGCGCTATTGATTTTTGTGGGCCTTGGGCTCGGTCTGGCGGCCTTGTGCCTGCTGCCGGTGTCATCTGCGGTACGCACATTTTCGCATGGCACGCTCGCAGAACCAGTTTTGGGCTTGATGTCGCACCTAGGCGCAAGCCGCCGCCCGCTCGCTCTCAATCCGAACGGTGCAGCTTTTGGGCTCGCTGAGGCGACCGCCTTTTTCTTGTTGGGCTGTGGCTATGCGGGGTGGGTCACCCGGGTTGGGCGTGCGCGCATCTTGGTGTGGACGGCTTTGGGGACGGGTGTTGGCTTGGTGGGCGTCATGGTCGGACATCAGATTTTTGGCATGGCATCGATTTATGGAAGTGGGGTCGGCTTGGGGGTTCCTGATGGGTTTTTCGCCCCGTTTGTGAACCAAAATCATGGGGGAATTTACTGTGCCATGGTGTTGCCTTTGGCACTTTCGCGCATGGCGGCTGCTCGCGGAAGAGAGGCTTTTTTTGCCTTGGCAAGCATGGTTGTGTTGGCTTTCGGTGTGTGGGCTTCGGGGAGTCGAGGGGCTGTCCTGAGCGCTGTTTTGGGGCTTGTTGCTACCGTGGCTGCCATCGGTGACCGCCGCACACGCCTTGCCATCGTCGGTGGTCTGGTTTTGGGCTGTGTTGGGGTGGCTTTGGTCGGCCCATTGTCCGCGCTGTCGGGTTTGACCGAAATGGTGAGCCCTTCAGTCAATGTTTTGGTGGATGCGGGGTATGTGGACTTGAGCACCGGTCGGTTGGCGTTGTTTTCCGAGGCCATCGCCATCATTGGGCAAGCACCCATTTTGGGGGTGGGGGTCGGTGGCTTTGAGTTGGCTCATCGTATGGTGGTGAATGGCCCATTGTTTTCGGCCACCACCCATGCGCACAACGAGTATTTACAGCTGTTTGCTGAGCACGGACTGGTGGGGGGGACGCTGTTGCTTGCGGCCTTGTTTCAGGTGTTGAGTCTTGGGTGGCGATCCCTGGACCAATGGGGAAACCGGCCAGATCGGCGGTGGGCAATTGCAGGTTTTTTGGGGTGTTTAGCTGCGCTTGGTGTCTCCGCCACGGTTGATTTCCCTTTGCGCCTGGATGCCCACGCTATTTTGGCCGTCTCTTGTTTGGGGGCATTGGTGGGGCTGGCCCGTCCACATCGGGGCGGGCGGCGGCTGGGTCGGCTTGGGCGTTCGGGTGTGGTGTTGTTGGCGATGGTGACTGCTGGGGGCATGGTTATGTCGGGGGCCTGGATGGGCGGGCTTTTCGCGCCGGCTTCAGATGCTCGGGCTGATGGTCAGGCCTGGAGGACCGCCGCAACAGGCGAGGCGAGGCACTCTGGGCTGAAAGCGGCCGCTGCTCATTTTGGTCGGGCGGCGATTCGCGGTCTAGATAGGGTCGATATTCAGTGGCTGGCCAAGACTCAATTCTCTTTGGGTGAAGATGCGGCTGCGGCAAAAACGCTCCAGATTGGAACCCAGTTGCATCCAACCATGCCCTGGTTGTGGCGGGACCTGGCGCGGGTGGAACAAAATAGAAAAAATGAACCAGAAGCGGCCCAGGCGTGGACACGCATGTTGGCCCTCAACTTTCCAGCCAGCACCGACCCATTGGATGTATTGCGAGAGGCTATATTTTTGGGTGGCTTAGGTGAGCCCCTGGAGGCGGCCCATGCGGTGTTGCCTGAACGCGGCGACCGTTATCGCCAGGCGGCGCGGCTGATGAACCAGCTCGGCTTGGTTGAGGAGGCCGAGAGTCTTTTTCGCCACGCGAGGGCACTTGAGCCTGACGGAATTTTTCACTATTCGGCCGCATTGAGCGCCTGGGGAAGGCCTGCCGATGCCGTGATGTTGCTCAAGCCGGCAGTTCGGGGGTGTGCCGCTCAAACCCTGTACGCAGAGGGCTTGAGCAAAATCGGCCAGCACACGACTGCCGCTGAGGCGTTTGTGAAGGGCTTGAGTGTTTGTGGGGCGAAGTCCTGGGCCTTGAGGGTCGGCCTCGCCAAGGCCCGACTGTTGAGCGGCGATACGCGGGCGGAGGAAGGCGTGCGGCGCTTGTTGGCAGAGCGGCCTGATGACCATGGATTGCGGCGGGCTTGGCTCTGGGCGCTCTCTCAACGCGGACGGACTGTGGAGGCGGTTGGGCATTTTCAGCACCTGAAAGGCGCAGGGGTGATTCGGCCTGTAGAGGAGATCGCGCTGGAGCGGGCGTTGACCGGTCTACCTTTCAAGCTCCCACGGCCCGAGTGGAGAAAACAACCGCACTGATTTGTGGTACCTTTTTTAAGCAGTTTTGGGAGTATGCATGACGAAAACACCCCTTTTGGTGGGTTTTATTGGGACATTGGTCGCTTGCGGCGCTGGAAGTGCAGATGTGAACTGCGTAGACGCTTCGGAAATGGCGAGCGTTAAGGCCTTTTCCGCCCAATACGCAGATGTGATTTGTGAGGCCCGGGGCTCCTGTGACCCGGTTCAGTTCGAGATAGATTTTGAAGAGGGAATGGATGCTTGTAAGCGGGTGATGGTCAACCAAGAGACCAAGCATGGGACCACCCAAGTGTGTGAACGCGACTGTGCGTTTGATACTGAGGCCGCCGATTTGTGTGTGCTTGCTGTCGAGGATGTGGCCTGTGCCGAGTGGTCGGCGGGTACGCTCGAACAGGTTTGCACTCAGGCGTTGTGGGAATGCCCAGAGTCCTAATCGTCGCTGCTTTGGCGGTGGCGTGCGGGGCCGACAAAGCCGAGGATGCGTCATCCGTGTCCTTAGAGGGCTATCTGAGCGGCTACCCCGAGCAATACTGTGCCCTACAGGCCGAGTGCTATCCGGAGCGCTACCGGGACTTGTTCGATAACGATGACGCTGCGTGTATTGAGACGACCATCGGGCCAGTGGAACGAAAGGTGAGCGCCGATGATTGCGACTTTAACGGGGCTCGTGCTCAAGAATGTTTGGACTATATCAGCGTGCTCGATTGCGCTGCATGGGCGGCGGGCGAAGACGATGTTTGCGCGGTGAGCGTGATTTGCGGTGCGGACTGATTACCGTGCTTAGCGCTTGACCTTGACCTTCGGTTCCTGACCATCGAGCAGGCGGGCGATATTGGCTCGATGCCGGTGAAATAAGCCCACGCTCAAGCCCAAGGCTGCGAGCATCAGATCTGGCCGCAACCACCAGCAAAAGGCCGGTAAAAGCGCTGCTGCAACCAAAGCGGCCAAGCTCGAACGGCGGCCGACCAAAAACGCAATCATCCAACTTGCTGAGGTCAGCAAGGCCAAAAATGGGGCCAAGGCCATCAATGCACCGGCCACCGTGGCCACGCCCTTTCCACCCTTGAACTCCAAATAGGCTGGCCAGCAGTGGCCGGAGAAGGCGGCGAGGGCGATGACAGAGGGGTACCAACTCGCATCGGAGACCCAAGGTGCCAAAAGCACGGGGATGCAGCCTTTGAGCATGTCCCCCACCAGTGTGGCCACCCCAAAGCGCGGCCCCAAGACCCGGTGAACATTGGTTGCACCTGTGTTTCCGCTGCCTGCGCTCGTGATGTCCACATCGGCGTACAGGGTCGCCAGAATGGGCCCGGTCGGCACCGATGCGAACAAGTAGGTGAACAGGATGAACAGGCCAGCTTCGATCATGGGTGCGGGCCTAGCATGGCGGTGGGATTGTCGATGGGCATCAAACTATTCTCACCTCGGCGAACTCATCTCGCAACTGTGAGTGGGGGGGCTTGAGTCTGGGGCCATCAACCGTTATGTCCGTCGCCTGATTGGGTTCAGCATTGGAGGGTGACATGGCGGAGGTTTCGACACTGGGGATAGTTGGCTCTGGACAGATGGGCAACGGTATTGCACATGTTGCCGCCGTGGCGGGCTTTGAGGTTCGGTTGACCGACATCAGCACTGCAGCCTTGGACAAGGCCCGGGCCACCATCGAGAAGAACCTGGGCCGGATGGTCAAGAAAGAGAAGATCACCCAAATAGATGCCAACGCAGCTGCAGGGCGCATCGTGTTTTCTACAGACACTGCGGTGGTCCATGAGGCCCAGATGATCATCGAGGCGGCCACTGAGAATGTTGAACTGAAGTACAAAATCTTTGAGGGGTTGAGTGCCAAAGCTTCGGCAGAGACCATCTTGGCCACCAACACTTCATCTATTTCGATCACGGCCATCGCTGCCCGTGTGGCCCACCCTGAGCGTGTGATGGGCATGCACTTTATGAATCCGGTGCCGGTCATGAAGTTGGTTGAGCTCATCCGAGGGCTTCAAACCAGTGATGCCACCTTCGCCACAGTCGAGTCTGCCGCCCAACGCATGGGCAAGACCACCATCATTGCCCGCGATGTGCCCGGGTTTTTGGTGAACCGAATCCTGATGCCCTATCTCAACGAGGCATGCCAAGCCTTGTACGAGGGCATCGGCAGCGTTGAAGACATCGACACGGGAATGACCTTGGGGACAAATGTACCGATGGGGCCATTTACCCTCGCCGACTTCATTGGTCTCGACACCTGTTTGGCCATTTGCGAGGTGCTTCACCAAGGATTGGGCGACGATAAATACGCCCCGAGTCCATTGCTCAGGAAATACGTTGAGGCCGGGTGGCTGGGGCGAAAAACTGGCCGCGGATTTTACGATTATAACAAGGGATAAAGCAGATGGAAGCGCTCACTTTTGAACACACCGACGGCATTGGTTTCATTACCTTGAATCGGCCGAAAGCCCTCAATGCCCTCAACTCCACCATGCTCAATGAGTTGGCCCATGTGCTCTCGGAAGTCCGTGGAGCTGGCTTGTCTGCGTTGATTTTGACCGGCAGTGGCGACCGTGCATTTGCTGCAGGTGCAGACATCGCGGAGATGCTCGATTTTAGCGCCCAGGATGCAGAGGCCTTCTCAGCCGGCGGACAGGGTGTATTTGAGTTGTTGGAGTCTTTTCCAGCGCCCACCATCGCGGCAGTCAAGGGCTTTGCGCTCGGCGGTGGCTGCGAGTTGGCCATGGCTTGTGATTTTGTCTTGGCGTCGCCCACAGCTGTTTTCGGCCAGCCCGAGGTCAAACTCGGTGTCATACCAGGCTTTGGCGGTACACAGCGCTTGGCTCGGCGGGTGGGCAGGCAGCGTGCGCTTGAATTGATGCTTACTGGTCGAAATGTCAAAGCCGAAGAGGCGGTTGCTTTGGGCATCGCCCTCGAAGTGGTGACCGAAGGAGACGTGGTTGAGGCGGCCCGCACCCTCGCCGGACGCATCGCCCGCAATGGGCCCGCAGCAGTCCGCTGGATAAAGGCGGTTGTCCATGAATCCGAGGGCAAAGATGCCGCCAGTGGCATGGCTGCCGAGCGTGCTCACTTTGCGCTCTGCTTCTCCACCAATGATCAAAAAGAAGGCATGGCTGCCTTTATCGAAAAACGAAGAGCCACCTTTACCGGCCTCTAAATACAGTCCTCGGGGGATATGCCCATGTTTGAGCTTTCTGAAGAACACACGATGATTCGCGATATGGCCCGGGACTTTGCCCGCGGCGAGATCATGCCGGGCGCGGCTGAAAGAGACAAGACCCACCGTTTTCCGGCCGAGATTGTTGCTCAGCTGGGCGAGCTTGGCTTTATGGGCATGTTCGTCGATCCAGACTACGGCGGTGCCGGCATGGATGTGTTGGCCTATGTGATCGCCCTAGAGGAGATTTGTTACGCCGATGCGGGTGTGGGCGTGATCATGAGCGTGAACAACTCGCTCGTTTGCTGGCCCTTGATGACTTTCGGTAGTCATGAGCAAAAGCTCAAATACCTCGCACCTCTGGCCAGTGGTGAAAAGCTGGGTGCTTATGCGTTGACCGAACCCGAGGCGGGCTCAGACGCCGGCGCCCAAAAGACCCGTGTCTTTAAAGACGGCGACGACTATGTCCTCGATGGTACCAAGATGTGGATCACCAACGGCCCTCAAGCCGAGACCATTGTGACGTATGCCAACCTCGATGTGGCCGAGCGTCATCGGGGGGTTTGCGCCTTTATCGTTGAGCATGATTATGCCGGCTTTGCAGTCGGTAAGGTTGAAGAGAAGCTCGGCATTGCGTGTTCGGGAACCTCGGAGTTGGTCTACACCGACATGCGTGTGCCCGCTGAAAATATGATTTTGAATGAGCGCGAAGGCTTTAAAGTGGCGATGGCGACCTTGGACGGTGGGCGTATCGGCATCGCTGCACAGGCTCTGGGCATCGCTCAGCGGGCTTTTGACTTGGCGGTTTCATACGCCAAAGAGCGCCACACTTTTGGAAAACCCATCGCCTCAAAGCAGGCGATTCAGTGGATGATCGCCGATATGGCGTGCCGGATTGAGTCTGCACGACTGATGACCCACAAAGCAGCTGTGCTCAAGGGTGAGGGAAAGCGTGCCAGTCGGGCGTGTTCGATGGCCAAACTATTGGCCTCAGAGACCGCGAATTTTTGCGCAGACAAGGCGCTACAGATTCACGGCGGCTATGGTTATTCCAAGGAGTATGAGGTGGAGCGTTTGTTTCGAGACGCTCGAATCACCACTTTGTACGAGGGGACCTCCGAGATTCAGCGCTTGGTGATCGCGCGCAGCTACCTGGCTTAAAAATATGTCTTCATTGCCCATCCGCGTTCTTGTTGCCAAGCCCGGTCTCGATGGCCACGATCGGGGTGCGAAGGTTGTGGCCCGTGGGCTGCGTGATGCTGGCATGGAGGTCATTTACACCGGGCTGCACAGAAGCCCCATCCAGATTGCTGAGGCTGCCTTGCAGGAGGATGTGCAGGTCGTTGGCTTGAGCGTGTTGTCTGGGGCGCACTGCACCTTGGTGCCTAAAATCGTCGGTGCGTTGGCAGACCGAGGCCTTGATGATGTGTTGGTCGTTGTGGGCGGTATTATTCCCGAGGCCGATGTTGCGATCCTCGAGGCCGATGGTGTGGCCAAGGTGTTCGGTCCGGGCTCTCGGGTAGAGGATATTGTCGGCTACATTCGAACGACTGCACCAAGTCGCTGAGCATATTTGTATGAGCGTTACTGACCTGCCGCCGGATCCGCCCACAGACTTGGAAGGGCCCCCGTTGCCGGCGTTGGTGTCAGGAACCCGCCGGGAATTTTTGGGTGGCAAGCCGCTGCCGCGGGTGATTCGCGATCGTGCGATGGTTTTTTTGTTGGGTCCTCCCGGCGTTGGTAAGACCGAAGTAGCCCGGACTTTGGCGGGTGAGGCCACCCGTTACCTCTCTGAGACTGAAATGTTGGCCGCCCTCAAGAGTCAAGCGCGCACCCGGGAGTGGGAGCCGGCCTTGGTCGAGGTGGGCGCTTTGGTTTTTGAGTGCCCCTGTTTTTTGAATCGGCGACCGGCGGCGATGGCGGCGATTCAGTCCTTGCTGCGTGGGCGAGCGGGAGGCGGCCGCCAGACCTGGGTGGTCGAGGCCGAGAGCGGCACGGCGATGGAGCAAGTGATGGGCGCGGTCCACCCCGGTTATCGGGCCACGCTGGTCCTGCGTTTTCCGGTTGGGCGGGGGCGGCTACGCTATGCCAAGCGGGTCTGCGATAGTTTGGGGATAGATGCCGCAGAAGCGTTGTCCACGGTTGATTTGGAGCCATGGACCTATGCTGCGGTACAGGCTTCGCTGAGTACTCGGGGGTGATTTGGAGTCGGTATGGCTGCGACGGTTAAGCTCTTGTTGTGAACACACTCCCACCCGTCCCCCATCCGGTGAATCTCAACCTTGAGAGCACCCTCGGCTGCAATCTGGAGTGCGTCATGTGTGGTTCACACCTTTCGGGTGTCACCAAGATGCGCCGCTCCATGGACCCAGAGTTGCTCGCCCAGGTCGAACGAGAGGTGGCGGTTGGGATCGAGGAGTTGTCGCTCACCGTTGCGGGAGAGCCATTTTTAACACCGCGGCTTCCTCAGTTTGTCGAGGTTGCCGAGCGCGTGGGGGCAGCCTTGTCCCTGAACACAAACGCCACCTTGCTCAAAGACACCAAATTATTCCAGCGGGTGATGCGTCAGTCTGCCGTGTTGCGCTTTAGCGTAGACGGTGCGACGGCAGAGACCTACGAGGCCATTCGGGTGGGCGGTGACTTTGAGTTGGTCTTGGCCAATATAAAGATGGCGGTCTCTGTGCGAGATCGGCTGCCGCGGGAGCAACGGCCTCGCCTGGTCATGTGCATGGTGGCGATGAAAGCGAACATTCACGAGTTGAGTGCGATGGTGGATCTTGCTCACAGTTTGGGGCTTGACCGTCTGGACGTTGCTCATCTGACAGTTTTGGTTCCAGAGATGGACCCACAGAGCACCCGCCACGATCCAGATCGAACCAACAGCGCGCTGCTTGGTGCCCAGCGGCGTGCGGATACCCTCGGCTTTCGCATAAACCTACCCCCCTTGATCGATGGGGTTCGGGTGTCGCCATCGGCTAAGGCGCGCTTGAAGTTGGGCGTCGCAGAGCTGCGGGGTGTGACCTTGAGGCGGCTAAGGCGCCTGGCGGCTACCGTG
>DBIS01000379.1:0-1854 GCA_002296975.1 Deltaproteobacteria bacterium UBA796
CGCTGACGCCGACGCTGACGACACCGGGTTCGGTGAACACACTGATTTTGACGCAGATGCGGATGCTGACGCAGATGACACTGGGTTCGGAGAGGCCTTCGATTCAGATGGGGATGATACTGGCTTCGGCGAGCACCCCGATGCAGATTCGGACGCCGACACGGACGCGGATACCGATGGTGGCTTCGGTGGCCATACCGGAGTTGACGCTGACGGGGATGCCGATAGCGACATAGACGCCGATACAGATGCAGACTCGGATACCGATACCGATACCGACTCGGACACCGACGGTGACCCGCCCATTCATGGCGGCGTATACGAGGCGAGTCACGGCGGAACCATGATCAAAATTGATGCCCAGACCTTTGAGATGGGCTGTGATCTTGGGGGCGAGATTGAATGCTCCACAGATGAGGGTCCCTCACACCCCGTCACCATTTCTCGAGACTTCTACATGGGTGAGACCGAGGTCACTCAAGATGAATACGCGGCCATGATGGGCGCGAGTCCCGCGTGGTGTGACTGGCTTGCAAATGGGCCCGTCGAACTCGTGAGTTGGCACGAAGCCGCGGCCTTCGCCAACGAAATGAGCGCAGTAGAGGGCTATGAGTCCTGCTATTCGTGCTCAGGTTTGGACGTCTTTACGGCTTGTGTAAGCGTCGTCTCGCCAGTCGACTGCTCTGGCTATAGGCTGCCCACCGAAGCCGAGTGGGAGGCTGCGGCCAGCTGCGGGATGAGCTTTATTTATTCAGGCTCAGACTCCGTGGACATGGTCGCGGTGTATGGCCTCTTGACTGGCACCCGCGATGTGGCCTCCAAAGCGCCGAATATGTGCGGTTTGTATGATATGAGCGGCAACGTCATGGAGTGGGTTCAGGATTGGTACGGCTTTTCACATTATGGAACGTCCATAGAAATTGACCCAATCGGCCCGCCCAGTGGCGAGGGGCGTAGCGCTCGAGGGGGGGATTGGTATTCCAATGCCGAGTTCACACGTGTTCGAGCGCGAGGTGTGGCACCCCCATTGTCACGGACCGTCGGCCTTGGTTTTCGGGTCGCGCGGACAAGCCCATGACGCTCAGGGATGTCCTTGATTATCAGGCGCCCGCCCGCGCTAAGCGCTTGAGATTCACACCTCCGGGTCAGACCCCGATACCCACCACGGGATTAGCAGGGCTGGTAGTGTCCACAAATCGCTAGGGTCGAGGGTGTGGTTGAGTGGTTTGAGTGCGGGCAGCGTGGTGGCGGTCAGTGCTTGGGCGATTGCGCGGAAGGGCCATTGCGCGACTGCGGTCATATATTGATATGCATCGCTGGCCATTGGCAGTGTGTTGACTGCGGCGAATAGCGTTCCCACAGCGAAAAGGCTGAAATACAACACATGCTTGGCGTGCTTCGTTGGCTGTTTTCGCGCTGAACAAACCATCCCGTACAGGCAAACTGGAATCAGTGGTACCACTGCGAGGCCGGCCACATCCGAGAGTTTGCCGGTGATTGAGTTTGAGAACCAATCCTTGAATACATGGTCATTCAGCCCCCACAGCACCATCATACCGAGGGTGACCGGGTGGCGTATAGCGTCGGCTAGGGTCGGCCTATTTTGGCTATTCGCACAAATCGACTTCACCTTCGGTGTGTTCAATCACGAGCCAGCCTTCTAGGCCCCGACAGGGTTCTTGTGGCTCGCCTTTGGGACAGTCGAAGCCAATCGGCTCTCCATCTTCATCTTGAATGGTCACAAACGCTCTGTTCATTTCATCGCCACGCGAATGACAGACCGAAAGGTCGAGTCTGAAGCTGCAACCTTCATTGATATTGCATGGGAGGCAGTCTTCGGCTGAATCTTCGGCT
>DBIS01000379.1:2190-3866 GCA_002296975.1 Deltaproteobacteria bacterium UBA796
ATCTTCGGCTGAATCTTCGGCGGTACACAGTCTGCCTATTTCGGCGCTTAGGTCGCCAAAGGTACCATCGTCTTCAGTATGAATCTCACCACCGAAGGAAAATCCGCCATCGATAAAAAATGTCTCGCCTTCGTCTTCGATATCCATCGCCCATCGCGGTAAGTCCGCGAATGCCCTGTCGACGTAGTACACCCCAAGACCCAAAAAGATGGGTCCATCATGTCCGATGGCCTCCAAACGACTTTCTTTGGGTCCGATGTCGATGGTGATGTGGCGTCCATCGGTATAAAACTCGAGGTCAGTGCTGACCACGCTGTAGCTGTTACCTCCGGAGCCTTTCAATGTGGCCATGGTGAGCACGGATGCACAGGTGAGTGCGGCGAGATTGGCGTATTTTTTCATGGCAGATCCGGGGGTTGTCGCAATTAACCTGGCTAAGTGGCACCTAAAGGTAGCTTGTTCCTGGATGAGGGGTCGGTTTTTCGCAGGGGTATGGCCTGAGTTATGCCCATTCCTAGGCTCTTTTTTCAGTTTTTAGCCCTAGCCGTCACGCCACAGCGGCGGTGTGTATTCGCTAGATGGTGCGGACACCTGTTTTGTGTATTGGAGCGGTGTCACCCTTTAAGGGCGTCGATAGTGGCGATGCATCTCGCGATACCCATTCCGGCCCCATCGATGGCGGGCCCTAATGAATCCGAAAATCGCACAGGTGTCCCGGGCCTCGCGGCTGGCAGGTCGTCCGTCCGAAATGAGGATAGAAATGTAGACAAGTCCACGCTTTACGTCACTTTTTAAAGTCGATTGTCGATTGGTCTGGCACTTGAAAATCTCACCAATAAAATCCACCACTTATCGCGATCTCTTCCACCCGCTTTCGGCCGCCAACCTTAAAGCGGAAGTCCACAATTTTTGATGCGCCAAAACGCTGCTCAGCCGACCAATCGTAGGTGTTGATTGACCGGTCTAAATACCGCCCATAATTTCCTTGAATCTGCCAGGCCCACCAGTTTGTTGGCTTGGCGATAACACTGATATGTGGGCCGACCGAGAGGTGACCTTCTTCAAAATGCGGCGTTTGAGTCTGGCCCTCAATTAGCCCGTAAATCAGCGCGCGTTCCCCGAGGGGAAAGGCCTTACCCACCCCCAAATGCAAGACAGCACTCAGGCGATCGGAACCTTCAATCGCTTGTTGCTGGGCTCCGGTGCGCAAGGTCCACGCAAACCCTGAGTCGGCTGGAAGCCCGGTTTTGGACAGGCCCAAAGATGTGACCGAGAGAAGGTCTAGTCGCCGAATAAAGGGGCCTCGGCTGTCCAGCCCCAGTCTCAATTCCCCAACCGAAAGGCCGAAGGTTTGGTCGATCTGGGCCATGGAGAGGACATCTCGATAAGCTGGGCGAATATGCATCTCAAGCCCAAGATGTTCCTGCCCCAGCCAATAACTTCCAAGCCGAAACATCGATGTGTTTTGATCCTCGGTGGGCGCAGGCATGTCTGGCTCTTGCTCAGGTTCAAGTCGTGCCGGAAGGGTCAACCGCTGCTGGATGAAGCGTGCTCGGTCGGCCGTGTTCGCCTGGTTCTTTTTCTTGTTTTTACCCCGACTGTTGATCTCGGTATAGGCGATAAGCGCATCGAGTACGGTGCTCTGTTCTACAGGTTTCAGGGCCTGAAATCGAGGG
>DBIS01000376.1 GCA_002296975.1 Deltaproteobacteria bacterium UBA796
GGTGTCGAGGCCTGTGTCGTCTGGTGTGACTGGGCCGCTACCGTCGACGTCGGTGTCGTCTATGGTTTCGCCCTCAATGTCTTCGTCCGACAGCAGTTGTGCATCGATGATCCGCTGATCATGCTCTGCATCAGAGATAAAGGAACACCCAGAAATTGTCAGGACAAGAAGAAAAATACGCATGGTGGCGCCCCAAGAATAAGGTATGCTTCATCAGTTTCGGCTTCGCGCGTTCCCTTTGCTACCGCTCAAGGCTTTAAACTGTACACTAACAGAAAACAATATGGCTCAATGGCCCGCTGTGGCTGCTTTCCAGTCTCCGGTAATTTTTGGGATGTCACGGCGTGAGCGCAAAATCCAGATACCGAGGAGTGTTGTGGCCACTGAAAAATATTGCGCCGGGGTGAGCCCAAAAAATCGCGTATCGGTTTCGATATGACGGAAGGCATCCATGACAAATCGGGCTGGACCATAAGCGGCGCACATCCAACCGGTAAAGTAGCCGCTGTGCCGAGGGACTCTGTCTTGGACAGTGAACCAAATCGCCATACAGCCTGCCCAGATGGCTTCGTACAAGCCTAAATCGTGGCACGCGATGGCGGGGTTGCCATAAGCACTCGGGCAGATTCCAGCGACGCCGAGCCAAAAGTTGGTCTCGATACCAGGGTGGTCGTGGGCGATAAAGCAGCCCATTCGCCCAAGCATCCAGCCGGTCATCCAGCCATAGGCGAGCGGGTCGACATAGGCCCAAAAATCCAGCTTGTTCTTTTTAAAGAAATAGGCGACCAAGGCTGCTGTGGCCATAAAGCCGCCGTAGCTGGACAACCCGCGCCAAACTTTGAGCAGCTCGGGCAGATCATTGGCCTTGGGAAGGGAGCCGCTCGCGAGCACAGAGAACATGGCGGCGAACTTGGCCGGGTCGTTCATCATGTCTTCTGGATAATAAAACAACAGATGACCCAGGTGGCCACCCAAAAATACGCCGGCGACGATCCATCCAACAACTTGGTTGATGGGCTCTGGGTCTAAACCGTCTCGCTCAGCCTTGGCACGGGCAATCCGCGATCCAAACATAAAGCCGAGGGCGACCAAAATACCGAAGCCATGAATGCTGAGTGGGCCGACAGGGATGACCACCCGGTCCCAAAAAGGAATAAGAGGATGCATGTATTGACTCCAAGGTGGCCGCACATAACCCGCTGAGTCGCTATTTTTTTATGGGAGTGGAATCCGCAGCTTAAACCAAGCACCCAGGTTGCTGTTGGGTGTCAGAGAGAGGGTGCCGGCATGCTCTTCAGCGATGGTTCTGCTGACCGCCAATCCCAAACCGGTGCCACCGGAGTTGGATTTGGAGGTGACGAAGGGCGTGAATATGGATGCATGCTTTTCTTTTGGAATCCCTGGTCCATTGTCCCGGACGCTCACCACACCGAAGCCGTCTTCTGAAGACACCGACACATCGATGCGTGGCAGGGGTTCGGCTTGCCCGGTCAAGGCGTCAGCAGCGTTGATCACCAGGTTGAGCACGACCTGTCCGAGGCGTTTTGGTGAGCCAACTACGAGCACGGTCGTGTCATCGTGGATGTGGAGGTCGGCCCGGTATCTCACCCTTAGGCCAGCGATTCTGCATGCATCTCGGACCACTGTGCTGAGGTTGACCAAATTTTCGCCGATCTCTTCTTCGCTCGACGAGGCCAATGTGCGCATGCGTTTGACCACATCGGTGATGCGGGTGACCCCATCCAGACACTCATCGACCAACTCGCTGGCATTGTCGATATCGAGCGCTCCTGCGGCCAGGTCATCTCGGAGAATCGAAAGGTTCGCCAACAAATATGTGGCTGGATTGTTGACCTCGTGGGCCACCTCGGCGGCCATCAGCCCCAGCTCTGCGAGTGCGGCAGAACGCACCAAGTCTCTGCCTAAATTATGGGCTTGGGTGTCGTCTTTAGCGATCAGAAGGCGGATGCCCTCGTGGCCCTCGACGACAGACCAACGCCCTCTCAACCGCTGTTCTTGCTCATCGGTGGCCGTGAGCCTGTAGATGACATCTTGGTCTTGGTCAGGTATTTTCGGCGGTTCGTCGCCCAACAGCTCCGCAGCGGGCCTACCGATAAAGTGCTCAGCGTCGGGGCTCAGGAGCTTGGCTCCCGCAGGGTTGAGTAAAATCACCCCATCGGAGTCGTCTATGGCCAACACGATGGTATCGACCGCGGCGATGGCTGTGGCATGGATGATTTCATCCAATGCGTTGGTTTTAGATGCTGACATTGTTCCTCCGGACAAAAACTGTCCGGTTTGAGGGTGGTATCGCCGGTAAACCACGATACCAAAGAGGAGTGGATACACTGTCTTTTACTGGTCACCGATGGAACACTCGCGCTGCAGCGTCCGAGTTGGTTCATCTGTTTGAAAATACACTACAGCTTCACCCCGTCGTGGCGCAGTGCTTGGCTTTGCGGGCGCCCGACCCCGATTCGGCGCGCATTTGGTTGCATCCGAGTTTAGACCATTTGCACGATCCCCATTTGATGATGGGCATGGCAACGGCTGTGGCCAGAATCAAGGTAGCGGTCGCCAGCGGAGAGGCCATTCGGATTGTCACCGACTACGATGTCGACGGCACCACATCGAGCCTAATTCTTCAGGGTACCCTGCGTATTTTAGGGGCGGGTGGGGCCATCGATTATCATATTCCCGACCGCTTTACGGAGGGCTATGGTTTCTCGGTGATCGCTGCAGAGAAGGCTGCCGCCGATGGTGTTGGCTTGATTATTACCGCTGATATTGGTGTTCGCGACCACGCCGCAGTGAGCGCTGCGACCGGTGCGGGGGTCGATGTGATCATCTGTGATCATCATTTGCCAGCGGGCGCGTCTGTGCCCGGCGATGCCGTCGCGGTCTTGTGCCCACCCCAAGCAGATTGCCCCTATCCAAATAAGGCGTTGGCTGCTTGTGGGGTCTCGCTCAAGCTGGCTCAGGCCCTGCTCGCCGACAACCCTCGGTGCGATGCGATCATTCGCTCGATGCTCAAAGTGGCTGCGATTGGCACAGTGGCCGATGTGGTCGACTTATCCACCCGCGAAAACCGCGCTATTGTTGCCCACGGGCTTCAAGGCTTGCGTCATGGCACCCACGCTCCAGGCTTGCACGCATTGTTGGAGGTGTCCGGGGTCGTGGGTGATGTCACCGCTGAAGACCTCGGCTTTCGCTTGGGTCCACGCATCAACGCTGCCGGCCGACTGGCCAAGGCTACCGCAGTGATCGAATTATTTGATGAGCGCGATCCGGGTCGCGCACGGGCAAAGGCGGTCGCCCTCGATGGCTTGAACACCGAACGCCGGCAGATTCAGGGCAAGCTGGTCGATACGGTACTCGCCCAACTCACCGACCCGCCCCCGCCATTCGTGGTGATGTGGGGCCAAGAAGCGGAGGGTTGGCACAGGGGCGTCGTGGGTATTGTCGCAGCTAAAGTTCGAGACGCGGCCAACCGGCCCGCGGCCATCATCGCCATCGCCGGAGGTGAAGCCCGAGGCTCCGTTCGGTCCACGACTTCTGTGCACGCGGTCAAGGCACTTGATTCAGTCGCGGATTTACTCCTCTCCTACGGGGGCCACCCAGCGGCGGCCGGCTTTTCTTGTATGGCCAAAGACCTCGATGTTTTGTGTGCGCGTCTCGGGGCTTGGGTTGAGCAGAACGCATCTGGCGAAGATCTGGCTCCGTCCATCGATGTGGATGCTTCCTGTGATGGGCAGACCTTTCGGACCCCGGATGTAGCGCTGTTCGCACAAGGCCTCTCCGACCTCGGACCCCATGGCAAAGGCAACCCATCACCGGTGCTCCAAGTCGATGGTGTTCGCATCGACGGCATAAGGCCCATGGGAGAAAAGCATCTGCGCATGTCTGTGGGCGGGGTCGACGCGGTGTGGTGGAACGGCGCACAACACCGTGACGCTCTCACCGATGGACTGGTTTCTCTCATCGGAAGTTTGGGCTACAATAATTGGCGTGGGCGTCGCACGGTGCGCTTCACCATCCAAGATGCACGGCCCTTTATTTCGCCAACGCTTCCAGGGTCTCAATCAAGTCCTTGATCTGAGCCCGTTTGGGGGGCTTCAAATCATATACATCTGGCGATTGGTTGAGCGCGGTCCATTTTTTGGCATCCAGTTGCACTCTCCAGCCCATTTTTGGCAAGTCGAAGATGATGCGCCTGGGCAATATAGAGCGGCCCTCTCGAACGATTCCTTCGTAGCGTACTTCCAATAGGGGTGTTGTCGTGGGGGTCTCATAGCCAGCGGTGTCTGAGGGTGGATCTACCCGTAAACGTCGGACGATCCCAAAGCGCGGATCGATCACGGCCCGAACGCGAATATCGTCAGGCCCCAACATGACAATCACCACCCCTTCATCATCAAACACGGTGCGACCCACATGGAGAATCTCCGCATCGGCCATGGGCATGGTACCGGTGATGATGGCCAAAAAATCATTGATAGAGACCGACCCACCTGTGATGCGCCTGAGCACCGAGGTGGCCTCTTCGCCTCGATAAAAGGTGCGTTCTTGTTGAGACCAAGCATGCAAAGCCGTACCGTTGCTGGTGATCGTGCCCAAGGGCGTGCCCAGGGGCGTGTACAATTCAAAGCGAAAGCGATCCGGGTGGTCCATCAAAATC
Source organism: Deltaproteobacteria bacterium UBA796 (assembly GCA_002296975.1). Taxonomy (GTDB): domain Bacteria; phylum Myxococcota_A; class UBA796; order UBA796; family UBA796; genus UBA796. The sequence goes on from DBIS01000376.1 coordinate 4,679, forward strand.
GCGGCAGGAATCGTAAAGCTGCGGTCTCGCATTTCAATTTTGACTGAAAAGCGTCCGCGCAAGACGTCTGATGTGTTTCGCTGTCGGGCCAATGCCACCACAACGTCTGGGTCGCCCACCATGGCAGGAACGATCGGCCCACGCGGTTTGGCGCAAGCAAAGACAACAAATAGCGACAGCCACAGATGCTTCACTGGGGGTTGACTCCATCTTCGCGCTGGCACAGTTTGAGGTGAGCGAGAATGCTATCGTCTTTTGGGCTGAGATGATGGGCCCGTGACAGCGTGGTTTGGGCCAAGCCATGTTGGCCCTGTAGATGGGTGATCCAACCCAAGGTGTCCCAGTAGCTTCCCAGGCCTGGCTGGCCATCCAATGCCGCCATCACCGCCACGGCTGCTTCATCGAGCCGTGTTCCTCTTTCACTCTGAATCCAGGCCCATAGATTGAGGCCAGGACCGAATTTTGGGTGAAAGGCGAGCATCTCGTCCACAAGCAAGGCCGCAGCATCGATGCCGTCACGTTTGAGGTGCAGGTCGGTCAGAATGTACAGCAGACGCGGGTCTTTTGGGGCTGTTCGGAGTGCAGCGTGGAGCAGGCGTTCACCTTCATCCCAATCTTTCGCTGCGATCAAAGCTTGGGCACGGTTGAACAGGTCATCGGGCGCGGCTGTCATACCGGGTGGTGCCATGTTGGCGTTGACTTTTGGTGCCATCGATTCGGTGAGCGCGGACAGCGGCCCTGGCCCCAAAACCACCCCTAAATTTTGAGCGGTCTCAAGGGCGCTCACGACGGAGACATGGTCGTGGATAAGCACGCTCAGTAAACCCACACTCATCCAGGCTGCGCTCGCCCCAGGCATGTCCAGGGTGATGGCCTCTGCGGCCAACAATCCGCTTGCGATTCGCCCTCCGCGTGCTGCTGACTCCACAAAAGGAGACACCAGGCTTAAATCTCGCGGGGTGGTGGCCAAAAGCACCAAAAAGTCGTCAACAGCGCCGCGATGGTCGCCAGCGTCTGCGCGAAGCCCCGCTCGACGCCTCAGGGCGATGGGGTCGGGCTCTGGGCGTGCGGCCCACGTATCCAATAAGGGCGTGGGCCGATTGGAACGGATGGCGAAAGAAATGAGCGCCGCCTTGGCTTGCCACGGATCTCCGAGCATATGGGCGCGCTCTAGGGCAGCCTCCCCTGCCGCCTTGTCGCCAAAGGCCAGCTCCAGTCGACCATACTCCAGCCATGGAACCGGGTCGTCATCGCTGAAATCTGCCGCCGCCTTCATACGCGATGTGGCCTCGGACACATCTGAGCGATTGAGGGACACCCGGCTAAGGGCCATCAAGATTTGAGCGGATTGAGGGTCGAATATTCGGGCGCGCTCAAAGGCGTACTCGGCGGAGTCCAGCTCTCCTTTGGCCATCCGCAGCTGTCCCCTGAGGTAGTATGCACGGGCCTGAGAAGGGGGCAAGCTCGAGCTTTTTGGCGCTGGTGCTGGGATGCGCTGAATTCCTGAGCACCCGACCCACAGGCCAAATAACAAATGGCTAAGCATGGTCTGCTTCCGCGCCCCACAGCCGTCTGGCGCCCACCTTTAGCGGTATGAATAATGCGCCCACGCACAGGGCCGCTGCCAACGAGAAACATCCGATGATGGCGATCCATTGCTCGTCGGTGATCACTCGAGACTTCACCTCAGCGGCGAGTACCACATAGACTGGGTAGCCCTCGAGGGCGATCACCGCGAAGACCAAGGTCAAGCTCACCACCATAAAGAGGACACCCGCTGGCCCGGCGGCGGCCCGCGCGGCATTGTCTACCTTGAAGTCGGGGAACATCGCGCCCATGCCCACAGCGATGCCGGCGATGCCCATTGCCAAAAACAAGGCGGTTAGGCTCGCCACCGCCATCAAAAATTGTCCTGCACCCAAAATCCATGTCGAGGCGATGGCAAGCAGCTCACCCACAGCGATCATCGCCACCAACCCAGGCCAAAGCTTTGCCCACAAATACTGTCGAGCGGTGATGGGGCTGGAGCGCAAAACCCACCATGCGTGGCCCTCCAAGCTCACCGCTGTAAACTGGAAACGTGCGGCGAGGGCGGCCATGACAAAGCCAACCAGGCCCAAGACGCCGAAGGCCAACACATTGCGGAAAGTGCCCATCCACGGACCTTTCACGACATCAACGGGCAAGGCTGCAACGCTCACCAAGGAGATGATGACGATGGAGCCAACCAATAGCAGTTGACTCCACTGGCCAGGGTCACGGATGAAACTCTTGACGTCTTTGATGATCACTGCCGCCTGTGCTTGGGTCAGGGGCTTGGTGACGACCATCAGCAAGGTGTCCAGCCAGCCAGCTTTGGCCAATCGTGCTTTTTGGGCCTCCTGGGAGCGGCTGCGGCCAAGGTCGTACAGCCTTGTGGTGATCCATCGACCAACCCCCGTGAACGCGATCGCACCGCTGACCAATAGGCCGAGCGATATCCACGACATCGGTCGCCCAGCCAGGCTGTTATTGAGCAGCTCTGCCGCCCATCGGGGCGGAACCAACAAGGGGACCGGGGCCTGAAGTTCGGCGACATAGGCGGCCACTGAGTCGAAATTTCCGGCATCGACGAGCCGCTCCGGCCGAAAAACCCGGAGCATCACCACCACAAAAACCAAGGCCGTAACACCCGCGAAGAGCAGCAACTCTCGGACCCGGCGGGCCGGAAATACAGTCACCAGGAGGGTGGCCATCACCACCCCAGCCGACACCGGAATCGCCACAAAACAGGGAATTACCACAGCGAGGAGCAAGTAATAGTCCGCACCTGCATTGTGGGTCAGTCCATAAGCAAAAAAGACGGGCAAGCCGAAGACGACCACCATCCAGCTCGATTGGGCTGCGGTGTCGATGAGTCTGGCGAGGTGAAACTGCCAGCGTGGGACCGGCAAGCTGAGGATTAACTCCAAGTCGTCGGAGAGATAAAAGGTGGAGAGACCCGTCACGGTGTTTGAGAAGCAGAGCATGCCAAACATGCCCATGAGCAGCAGCTCCATCAGCTTGGCAGTGAGAATGGGGCCAAAAACATCGACGGCGTAAAAGGCACTGATCAACCAGTGCATTAAGAAAAACAATCCCACCCAAAAAGCGATGCCGAACAGTAAAAACAGGGTGCTCGCGGCCTGCATATTGCTTTCAGCCCGCTTCCATCGGTTGTACAACCCGCGAATTCGCGGGGACAAAAGCCGCGCGGTGCCCCCCATGTTCATTCTATTTCAGGGGTCCAGCCAGAGGCGTTGACCTCCTCTCCCTTCTCGATCGTCGTGCGAATATAGGCTCGGAGGAGCTTGTTTCTTTGTGCGCCACCCACAAGTGCCCGAAGGTCTTCGTACAAGGCGGGGTCTTGGGCGAGCAAGCCCAATGTGCCTTTGCCAGTCTCTACAGCGGCTGTGGTCCGCTTTAGTGACGCGATGGTCTCGCCCAAATCATCTAAGATTTTGACCTTTTCTCCGTCATAAATCAGAGAATGGAGCATGGAGTCGTTGTCTTGGATATCTTGGGTGAGTTTGCCCAAGCGTGCAGTGAGCGTAGCCATCTCGCTGGTGAGCCGAGCGCCACCCTCGCCGTAAATGAGCGCGTTCGCTATGCCTTCTCCGCTTTGGATCTGATTCATCACCCCGGCGATGCTGGCCGAGCTTTTGTTCAAGTTGCGGACGATGCTCTTAAAATCCGACGCGATCTCCTCGTCATGCACAACTGCGCTGAACAGTCCCCGCCCCTCTTGGATGTTCGCCAGGAGCGTTTCGACATGCGCCATGCTTTTGCCCAACTTAGCGGACGCGGCTTCGTCGTTTGTGCCCAGCATCAAGTTGAATTTCTTGGTGATGGCCTCTGTGTTCAGAAGAATGTCTTCGAACTTGTTGGTGTAGCCTAAAAAGTCGAGAGCAGGTTGAGTTTGGATGACGCCGCCATCGCTCAGCCCGTCAGAAGTGGGCGTACCCATGCTGATCGATACGTATTTATCGCCAAGAACGCCGACTGTGTCAATGCGGGCCTCAGAGTCTGCGCGAATACGATCAGCGTAACGGTCGAGAATCCGCATGGTCACGGTCAGTTCTCGCTGATCGAGAGCGTTGCCGAATTTGATGGCGCTGACTTCGCCCACATCCCAACCCGCGAGACGCACCACCGCACCCTCTTTTAGGCCAGCGACATCCTCCCATTTTCCGTTGAGGGTGTATTTGTGTTCGAGGATGTCGGCAGACCCGCCCAAGAGAAACACGGTGAATAGCACCACGACCGACAACCCGATCACGAAGATTCCAACCTTGATGTTTTGTGCCTTCTCGGATTTCACGGGGTCTCCAAGTTTGTACTATACAAAATGTATGCTTTCACGGGGCGAGCGAGTCTTTATTGCACCGCTACTTTGAGGTCTGGCCTCAAAACCTGGAGGGGCCAAAACAGTTCTCCCTCTCGCCCGTCCGCCCTTGCTTCGGTGATGATGGTGCTTCCTTTGGGAGCCATCTCGGCGAGCTGGTAGGCCAAATTCCGGAGGTGGGTAGCCCCATCAGTGCTGCATGCGTCAAAGAGAACAGTGGTGTTGACTTGGGGCCAATTCACCGTGGGGAACGCGGCCACTGTGGCTTGTGGGTCGCGAGATGTTCGCTCGACTGCAAGCTGAGTGAGCACCGCGGATGTTGGCCAAATCCCCAGTATCGTGAGGGCGAATAACATTTTTGAATCTTTGATTAATGGCCCGAAAAATGGCAATGACACCACGAATGCCGCGGATAGATAGCGAAGCTCCAAGCGGTCACCAAATAGCGCGGCGACCACGATGGCTGCGATAAGCGGGCCGAGTGCGGCCAACCGTAGGCGTTTGCTCTCGGCCTTCATCAAACCCAGCAAAGCTGCCAGTGGTACGAGTGCGATCAAGCCCCACAAGGCTGTGCCGGATAGGCGCGAAAGGCCATCTCCGAGCCAGTTCGCCCACGATATCGGTGGGAGTCCTCCGGTAGAAACCCACCAAGAGCCCAAGATGCCGCCATGGGCCATCGGGGCCCACAAGGGCTGAATAAACTGACGCATCGCCAATAAGCCACCTGCTGCGCCCACAAGGGACATTGGGTGCACCACCAAAAGCACCAAAGCGGGCAGGGCTATCGGTTTTACTGCCACAGATAAGGCGGCAGTTACGCCACCGAGCACGGGCCAAAAGCCACCATACGTCGACATCAGCACGCCCAATAAAAGCACCGTTAGCGCGGGCGCGTCGCCGGCAGCGAGCACCCCTGGAAAGACTGATAATGGGAGGGTTGCGGCCAGCCATCCACCTGCGCCCCCCAGGCCTACCCGTCGGCCCCAGTGCCACAATAAAACACAGTTTAAGCTTCCACAGAACATGCTGAGGGCTCGGGCATCTGCGCCAAAGAGCTTGAGCATCTGGATGTGCAAAGGGTAGGGGTGTCCCCCCAAAAAGACGGCGGCTTGTGCGCCGGTTCCGTCGGGACCAAATGCAGCGCCTTCCCCAAGGACCAGGGCGCCGAAAATCCGAACGCATAAGGCGATGATGGCGATCATGAGGGCGGTGCGGAGCGTGGCCGTGCGCTGAGGGCTCGACCAAGCCATGAAGATACGGTTTGGCACAGCACCATTGTAATTCGGGGCTGGCGTGCTTTGTGGTTTCATGCTCATCTTGTGGTGTGACCCACAACCGCCGCCAGAGCATTTTAGCAATCTTGACCGCAGTGGCGGTGGCATTATTGATGCTGCATCGTCCGCTGATGGTCATGAGTAAGGTGGTTTGGGGGCCGGCAGATCCATGGAGTAATGGAGACTTTGTTGGGGCGCATTGGTTGTTTTGGGCGAGCACCACAAGCCATGATCCGGCCGCATTGCTGAACTGGCCTTGGGGAGAAGGGCCCATCTTGGTGAGTTTTCCAAACCCCTTCGATGCTTGGTTGCTGGGCAGCTTGCTCAGTGGTGTGGTCTTTCCATTGGGCTGGAATTTGATGATGCTCGGGCACCACCTGCTCAATGTGGCTGCAACCGTGGTCCTGGCTCGGTCTGCGGGGGCACGTACATTGCACGCCGCAGCAGCGGGCGCTTTGATCGCGTCGACCCCCTTGATTCTGCATGAACATGCGATGGGCCACACCTTGACTGCCGCGCTGTGGCCTGGGCTTTTCGCCCTCGCGGCCGCCTTGACCGGGCGGGGTTGGCTGGCGGGAATTTGGATAGGGATTCAGGGCTTGGCTTATCTGTACACCGGTCTTGCCGTGGGCTTGGTGGCGCTTCTTCTCCGCCGGAGTTGGGGATTGGGCTTGGGGCTGCTCATGATGGCCCCGTATTTGGCCCTGTTGTGGCCACAGCTAGAGTCTGCACATGCGGTGAGGCCACCGGATGGTTTTACGGTTTTGCCCCTCGATGCCTTGTGGGGTGGGTCGGGGCAATCTTTCCTGAGGCTTCAGCCTTTGCTTGGGTTGTGTGTGCTGGCCGCGGTGGCTTTTCGTTCGCGGCCCATCGTGGGCCGATTGATATTGGCTGCATCTCTCTTGTTGCTTGTGGCCCTTGGGCCGGAGGTGGTGCTTCATCGGGGCGATTCTGTGTGGTTCTATTCGCCCCTGCGCGCTTTATTTTCAGTGCCAGGCTTGTCCCGCATGCACCATCCTATTCGTCTGGCCATGGTGGCAGTTCCTTTGTTGGCTGTTGCCGGCGCGGTGGCCATGGGTAGAAAGCGAGCGGTTTACGCGCTGGTGGTCATCGGTTTATCTGGCCTGAATTGGCGAAGTATCGACAACACTGCTGCGTGGTCGGCCTCACCGAAAATTCCAGGGGCATCCGCTGCAGAATGGCTAAAGAGCAACAGCGTGGCTGTGGTTGATTTGGATGGCAGCGCCATGGGTGCTCTAAGTTTACAGACGATTCATGGAAAACCGATTTTGTCGGGTTTTCATCCCCGTGATCGTCCGCCTCCCGGTGTGGATGCAAGGGTCTTTGAGCGTTTGAATTTATGGGCAAAAGGTATCCCTCAGCCAACCCTGCCGGCTCGGCTAAAGCAGTTGGGCTTTTCCCATGTGGTGGTCGTCGATCGTGGCGAGGGGCGACGGCCATCAGAGCGTGCGCTAAAAACTCAGCTCGGGCCTGCGGTGTTCCCGGGGGTGTATGCGCTTTAGCCGTCGATTGGGTCTTGATTGAGCAGCAGTCCAGTGGGGGTGTCCCAGGCGGTGTCGGGCACACTAAACACCGTGCCTTGCATTCTGGATGGCAGGGCTTGTGTCCAGCTAAATTTAGCGCCGAGTGCCTTTAAAATCGCTGGGGGTTTCCCCGGGGGGTGGATGGCGTACACCACCTTGAATCGGCGAGATATTCGGTATCCGAGGGGCTTGAGCGGGCCCACAAAAACCATCGGTCGACCACCTGGCCCATCGACAACGATGGAGGCGACGTCCCATTCAAGTCCCCGCTGCCCCGCTCGCCAGGCATAGCTCGATACTGGTGGCATGCGGACATCCTGTGGGGCGAGCAAGCCGATCTGATGGGCGCCTGGGCCGGTCTGCTCCGCGATGGCGGCGATCGCTCCATCGACACGCCAGGTCTTCATGGGGTTGGAGGTGGGCCAAAATTGGGCTGCAGGCCAGGGCCAAGTGCCCCAAGTGGTGAGGCTCTCGACGGGGTGATGATGGTCTCGCGATGGCGGGGCGAACTCTGTAGATGAGAAGGTCATCCACGTGCCCCACAAGGCTGGAAGGGTGGCGCCAAGGCCGCAGATAAGGCCAAATCGTGACCGCGCACTCGATAAGCCTGGGCGAATCCCCACTTCAAAAATAACGCCCAGTAGCGGCAAAGCCGGGAGGAGGTATCGGGCCTGATTTTCACCGGCGAAGGTCAGGACAACACCGCCTCCAAGCACCGACCAAACCGCCCAACGGCCCGCAGGTACCATCGCTGCTCGGCCAACAGCTACCGCCACCATGGCCAGCCCAGGCCAGCCCAAAATATCTCGAAGAACCGTCGGGTAATACAGGAGATTGTTTACCCTGAACCGATGACTCCACGGCGATGCGGGTGAATCAGAGATGCTGTGAGCGGTGCCGCTGGAGTGAGCCACATAGGCCCAGACGGCATCACCATAGTTCCACAACCACGGCGCAGCGACGATGGCGAATCCTGCGAGGGACACCCCAAGCCCAGAAAAGGAGCGAAAGCGCATGACGGCAAGCCCTGCAAAGGCCACCGGCAAGATTAGAAAGCCAGCGAAGGTAAACTTGGTGACGAAGCCCAAGCCCATAAAAAGGCCAAATAGCAAAGCGTGGCCTTTGTTGCGGAGCCCGTCAGAGGCGTGAAGGTGGCCCACACAGGCTGCGACACAGCCAGCTGCGGCTAAGTCCCAGACCATATGCTCCACCCCGCCCCACACGAGTGCAGATGAAAACAAGATCAAGCCGCCCAGCCATGGGGTGACCGCCCCGAGCGTTTCTCGGTGGGTCAACAAGAGCATGCCATGCCATGCCATGGCCAGCCCAGCGAGGCCTGTCAGCGTGGGGATGCCCTTTTCGGCCCCCAACAGACTCAAGACGATCGGCAGTAAATAACCAGCGGGTGGATGCGGTGTCACCAGACTGGAAAAGGACTCAAAAAAGTCCAAAAATGCACCCTCAGCGAGCTTGTTCGCCAGCTTATCGGCGATGGCCAGCATGTGCGGTGCGTCGGCGGTCGGGATGCGATCGCTATCGCCCAAAGTGACCAAAATCACTGTGGATATCATCAGGAATGGAACCCAAAGAATCAGGCGTTTGAATAGGATTTTCAGCGCGAGGTTCATGGGTGGCCTCCAATTTTTTCGGTTACGCAAAACACCAGGGGAGTCCCTCGAAACACGCCACCAACAGGGTTGCCGCATCCTGCGATGTCGTCGGTTGGCAAAGGAGTCTGCCAGTCCGTCCAGCTTTGTGCGCCATCCCGGCTGATGGACCGAACGGGGACCATCTTGCCTTGGCGTACTTGCTGGGCCCACAGCCAGATCTCATCGCCGACGACCATGGCATGGGGAACGGAGACCCCGCTCCAGGTTTTGGTGATGCGGAGGGGGGAGCCTTGGGCCATGCCGATTGCCCGGCCGGGTTGTGTGGTCAAAAATAGCAGGGTGTCGCCCCGAAACTGGATGGGTGCTGGGTCTGCGAGGCCGGGGCCAGTCATCATGAGCTGTGGGTCGACGATGCGGTCGCCTACGATGGTCGCCCGGTAAATGCTGTGGGGGTCCTTGTGGGCTGCGGGATCGCCGACAACGCCCGCGTGGGTGCCGTAATACCAGATGGCGCCGCCTTGTCTGTATTCGGTGTCGATCGGCACCCGGTCGTCGGGGTCGACCAAACGGAACATACCAGGCGTGAAGTGCGCCAAATCAGAAGTTGAGAGCGTGTGGACCGGAGGTCCTATGGTGCGCCGTTTACGCTCAGAGCCGCAATCACCCCAAAAACACTGCATCGTGAGCACGAGTTGATCGCCGTTGATGCCCAGGCCCAGGCTCGACACCTTGTGGGCGATGGCCTTGGGGCGGCGACTCCATCCGCTCGGACCGCGTTCAAACAACCACACAGGGCGCTCGTCGCCGGCGCCTAAAGCGGCACCTGCCACAGGGTTATCACCCCAACACCCGATGGTTATCGCCAGTAAAAAAAACATATAGTGGCTTGTATCGCACGATGGGACCGGGGACACGACTTGAAATTGGTGGTGCGGGCCTTGGGCATGCTAAAACCAATGTGGTTGCCAAAGAGGAGTTCATGCGAAATCCGAGAATGTTGGCCCTGATTGCAGGGCCCTTGCTGTGTTTGACGGTGGCCATGATGGACACGCCGGCGGGCCTAACCATGGCCGGTCAACGCTCTTTGGCGGTGCTCGCCCTGTGCGTGACTTGGTGGGTGTTCACACCGGTTGGCTTGCCGGTCACCTCGATCATGGGTTTGGCCCTGTTGCCCTTGATGGGCGCCATGGAGGCGAGTCAAGCCTTCGCGCTTTTTGGTAATCAAGCTGTCTTTTTTGTGATCGGTGTGTTTTTGGTGGCTGCGGTGATGATGGAGACGGGATTGAGTTCCCGGGTGAGTTTGATCTGTTTGAGGCGCTTGGCCAAAAATGAAAGCCAGCTGTGCAATGGGGTGCTCTTTGTGAGTTGGGCCCTGTGCACCGTGATTGTGTCTCATGCGGTCGCGGCCTTAATGCTGCCCATTGTGTTGGAGTTGGTCCGAACATTGGGCTTGGGCCCGCGCTCGCGCACCGCCAAACGCTTGTTGTTGTCGATGGCGTGGGGAACGGTGGCGGGCTCCAACCTGACGCTGTTGTCGAGCGCCCGAGCCACACTGTCTTTGGAATTGTACGGGAGCTATTTGGTGGAGCATGGCCTCGACCCAGCGCCGATCGGTTTTCTGGAGTACAGCTTGGGTGCTGTCCCGGTGTCGATCGCCAGTGTGCTGATGGCAGCGGCTGTGCTGAGAATCACCTTCCCGCCCGAGGGGCTGGACCTTGCCCCAGCATTGGCCCAACTCAACACTCGGGTGTCAGATATGGGGCGTGTGTCGGGCCGTGAGCTGTCCACTTTGGGTGTGGTCGCCGCGATGATTGTGTCGATTGTGCTCTTCGGGCGAGAGCAGGGAATGGGCACCGTGGCATTGTTTTTTAGCGCGATTTTATTCGCTATTCAGACCCTTAAATGGGAAGACGCCGAGCGCTATGTGAACTGGGGTGTGGCCATGATGTATGGGGGCGCGATCGCGATTGGTTCGGCCCTGCACAGCACCGGTGCCACCGCCTGGCTGATCGCTCAGGTGATGCCCGCGGCAGATGTTGACCCCTGGATGGCCTTGGGCTCTGCGGTGGTTGCGACTGCCGGAATGACGGAGCTTGTGAGCAATTCTGCGGTGATCGCGGTGGTGATGCCTGTTTTGTTACCCGTGGCCGAGCAGGTCTCCCTCGACCCCAGAGTCTTCGCTTGGTCCGCCCCGATCAGCGCTGGGCTTGCCTTTATGTTGCCCACCTCCACCCCCGCTTTGGCCATGGTCTTCGGCACGGGCCATCTGCGCATTCGGCACACGCTGCCAGGCTTCGTCATTACTCTCTTTTCTCTCGTTGTTTTCATGGTCGCCGCCCGCTGGTTGTGGCCTCTTGTTGGACTCCCGGTGACCCCATGACCGTTGCAATACACCCCCGCATTCTTCTTGCCGTGTCCACCAGCCGCTATTCAGAGCATTTGGTTAGTTTGGCGATGGTAGAGGCCGAACGGCTGGGCAGTGGTGTGTCTATCGATGTGCTGTACATCCTTGAAGAGGAGGAGCTACAACAGGTCAGCAGTCGGGTGGGTGACCAAGGGTTTTTGGGCCTGTCCACCACTGCAGATGTGATGAGCGCGCTTGGCGCTGAGCATCACCGTATGGCGTTGTTGCGGATCGATGAGGTCAAGACAGCGGCGGCCCCACGAGGCTTCGAGGTCAAGGTCACGGAGGTGAAGGGTCGTTTTGTCGAGAGTGTGCTTAAAGCGGCAGCGGACGTCGCCTATGAGATCATTCTGATTACCCGTGCGGATCGGCCATTCGTGAGTCGGATTTTATTCGGATCAGAGGCTGACCGGGTGGCGAGGATGGTCAAGAAAGAAGGCCTCGGTCACGTAATTATCGACGATTAAGCTGCAGAGCGCTTCACATCGATCGGGGTCCGAACCCCGCCTTTGAGCAGGCTTTCACGTTGGGCATACAGTCTGGTCAACTCTTCCTTGAGGCCTTGTCGCTTCAAGACCAACTCCAACAATCGCTCCTGCAGGGGGCGAACCTGGGTGTCGATGGGCTCTGAGGCCATCTTGATGACAAAGCTGCTCAAGCCCAAACAGGCGACGCCGTACCACAGGCCCGCACCGTCCCAAAAGCTGAAGAGAAAGCCCGTCAGAAGCACCCCTGCGGCGCCAGATGGCATGCCGATTATCATCGCGAGCGAACGCCAAAAGGCCTGACTGTGTTCTACAGACATGGCTATTTGCAAGCCCTTATCCATCGCGTTGATGGAGCTTTGGAGGCGTTGCATGCGTTGTTCGTGCCGTTGAATTGTACCGGCGATGAGTGACAAGCTCATCGAGACCCCCACTGGAATTCCCCAACTCCCTATCGGCAGTATAGCCTAATTTTTAAATAAATGGTGCTAAAGCCTGAACTGTTCAGGTACATCCATCATAGTTCCCCGGCCAAGGATCCAGTTTGGGTCGATGTGACGCTTGAGATCCCTGAATGCGGAGAGGGTGTCAGGGCCCACCATATCGGCCAACAATGCGCGCTTTATTTTTCCGATGCCGTGTTCGGCTGAGACGGTGCCGCCGAGTGCGACGGCTTGGGTGGCGAGTTTGATGTACAAGGCCTTTGCTGTGCTGAGTTCAGCGGCGGTTGTCGGAAGCAAGTTGAGATGCAGGTGGTTGTCGCCAATATGGCCAAAGCAGACCGAGGGAAGGTCAACGTCGGCGTAGGCGGCCATCATCGTGGCCAGTGCCTGGTCGGGAACGGCAAAATCGGTTCCGACTTTGGGCATGCCATTGGCCACCACGGCCTCGTTGACCCCAGCGGGGATGGCGTGACGGACCGCGGCGATGTGTGCCCGGCTAGAGGTGTCGTCGGCCACGATGGTGTCATCTGCCAAGCTTGTCGCACTGGAGATAGCGTCCCACCATGTGGAGATTGGCGCTTCGCCCTCGTGTTCAATTTCGATAAAGAGTGCGGCTTTGGCTGAGTCTGGAATGTCTGGAATTCGCGACTTGGCCATCGCGAGCGCGTGCACATCAAAGTACTCGATTGCGGCGGGATTGAGGGCGTTGTCGGTGGCGGGTAGTCCTGGGCGTTGGGCTCCCTGGCGAACAGTGGAAACAAAGGCCAAGCAGTCTTCGTCGCCCCTAAAAAATATGATCAAGCCAAGAATATTTTTTGGGGCCTGCACGAGGTTCAGGCGTGCCCGGGTGATGACGCCCAAGGTGCCCTCATGGCCGATCATCAAATCGAGGAGATTGGTCGCCGGGTAGTAGCCAGCCGCGGTCTTGACTTTGGGTTCTTCCCACATGGCGGTGGGCCAGTGCTCGGGTATTGGTGTGTCGCGATCGGCCCACATGATTTCACCTGTGGGGAGGACGACTTCGAGGGCGTTGATCCATGGCCGGGTGGGGCCGTATCGAAAACTGCGCGCACCGGAGGCGTTGCATGCGATGGCCGCCCCGATGGTGCATTCATGACGGGATGTGGGGTCGGGCGGAAACATCAACCCATCGAATGCCAGTTTGGTTTGGTGTTCTCCTAAGATGACCCCAGCGCTCACATCGTCGGGTCCAAACACGGTGTTCAATCCCTCCATCGACAACAGCCCCCCGCCGTTCGGCACGGGACCGCCGGTGGTGGATGTGCGCTGAGCGGTGACCGTGAGCGGGATGGCCTTGGATTGGCAGTGCGCCAGGACCGCCGCCACTTCGGCTGTGGTTTTGGGAAGAGCGAGGCAGCTGGCGTGTCCGGTGGTGTTCGATGCATCGCATAGATATCCAGCGATGACATCGGCATCGGTGGTTGTTTTGACCTTGAGCATGAGCTTTGTCTATCGGGGCCGCTCAATCGCCGCATCGAATCGCCATCGATTGTGTAAGACTGGGGCCGCCACCCCGTTGTTCGGGTGGGCGTGAGGAGCCGCCTGGTGTCCAACTCGACCCATAACGACCTTCCGCCGCTCGATGAGGAGCGTGCTGTTGTTGCGCGAATTCGTGCTGGGGATCGAGAGGCCGCAGGCATCTTGTTCGAGTGGTTTGCCAATGCGCTTTACCGGCGCGTGATTTTGCCAAAACTGCCGGTGCCAGAGGCTGCAGAGGATGTGTTGAAGGATACATTTAGGACGGCCTTGGAGCGGATTGAGACTTTTAAAAACCATGACCGCAGTATTTTTTTCTGGCTTCGCCGGATCGCCATCAACCGCGCAATCGACGTCCATCGGGCGCGCAAGCGTCATCGTCTCGCCACCACCCATGCAGACCTCACCATCGAACGGACCATGTCTAGACCCCCACCCCCCCCCGACCGAGCTCCCGAACTTGAGCAGACTCGTCAGTCGGTAGATGCGGCGCTTGAGGGACTCAACCCTCGCTATGCGAAGGCTTTGCGCATGCGACTTATCGAGGATCGCGATCGGGACGAGTGTGCGGCGGCGATGGATGTGACTGTTGGTAATTTTGATGTGATCCTTCACCGGGCGGCGAAGGCTTTCCGAAAGGTGTACCCACCGTGAGCGAGCGCGAACAAGCCCATGCACTGGCAGATTGGCTCGCAGGCGGAGCTGTGCCGGATGATTTGGACCCGTCGGTGGTCGAGGCGATTTACGCGCTGCGTCCGGCCTTGGCGCCGCCGTTAGGTTTGGATATTGCGGATGTCTTGGATGCATTGCAAGAAGGGCCACTCGTCGAGCCTGTTGTGGCGGCGGCTTTGGAGCAGTGGCTGGCGGCGGGTCCGGGTGCTGCACCGCCTGGGGTGTTGCCAATCGGGGTGGTCGAGGCCACGTATGCCTTGCGCCCGGAGATGGCGCCGGGCCCGAGTTTGAGCATTGAAGATGTGTTGGCAGGGGTGACGGAAGGCCCGCTGGCTGTCAAGTCGACCCAAGACATCAAGCTGGTCGAGCAGACCCACGCTCAGGCACCGAGCCGGTGGTGGGGGCGGCCTGCTGTTGGGCTGGCGTTGATGGCGGCAGTCGCGATGTTGGTGGTGTTGCCCGAGGCCGATCAAGTCATGGTCACGCCCGATCCGTTTATGGCAGAAAAGGCGGTCAACCCGCGCGTGGGGGCGTCAGCGGATTTGGATCCGGTGGCCGAAGCGGTGGTAGAAGCGGTGGAGGATGAACAGCCTCCGCAAGCGACGCGCCCCAAAGCGACGCGCTCCAAAGCGACGCGTTCCAAAGCGACGCGCTCCAAAGCTGCGCCGAGCAAAAAGGCGACCTCCCAGCCTAAAGCACCTAAAATACCGGTCGGCGTTCCCACACCAGGGTTGTCGCCCCCACCGGCAGCACCACCGGTAGCATCAGCCCGTCCCGAGGCGGATGAGGGCGCCCGAACACCATCTCATTTCGGGGTACAAATGGCGCGCAAACGGGGGTCGTCGATTGGGCGGGCAGGTTTGGCGCGCGCACCTCAGGGTTCAGCGGAGGGTGCCTCCGACTCTGCCTCCGACTCTGCAGAGCGTCTCGGATTCATCCCCATGGTGGCTGCAACCAAGGCTTTCAACGCAAGACGGTACCGCCGCGCTCTGAGCATTATTGACCGAGGTCTGAATACATCATCATTAAAGTCCGCGGACCGCATACTTTTACTCACCTTGAAAATCAGCACGCTAAACGCGCTGGGTCGCGACGACGAAGCACACGCCACACAAGCGTTGCTTCGTGAACTTCAAAAATAGAGCTAGTATCGGCCTGAAATGCCATTTTCTCCTGCCATCGCAGACATGTTGACCGGGCTCTTTTTGAGTGATGAGGCCAAGTCGCGTGCGAGCAATATCCATTTTCGAGATGCGGGCCATGGGTACGATACGTTTGGGATGCATCCCAGTTTTGTGGCTTTGGGCGAGCTTGTGGTGAGGGGGTTGTATGACCGGTATTTCCGTGTTCAGTCACAAGGCCACCACAATATACCTGGTACGGGTTCGGTCATTTTAGCGGCCAATCACTCAGGAAATATCCCAATCGACGGGGTCCTGATTTGGCTCGATGTTTTGCGGAATACCGACCCATCGCGGGTGGTCCGTCCAATCGCTGACCATTTTGTGCCCTCCTTGCCCTATTTGGGCACCTTGTTTGCCCGCGGCGGCATGGTGGGAGGTTCTCGCGGAAATGCCCGCTCTTTGCTTGAGGCTGGTGAGATTTTGATGATTTTCCCCGAGGGCGTTCCGGGCATCGTCAAGCCATTTAGGAAACGATATCAATTGCAGGAGTTTCGCCACGGTCACGCGGAGTTGGCCATTCGCCACAGCGCGCCGATCGTGCCCGTGGGTGTGGTGGGTGGAGAGGAGCAAATGCCCGCTTTATTCACCAGTAAGCGCCTGGGCGCACTCTTTGGACTGCCCGTCCTTCCGGTGCCACTCTTCCCTGTGCCGTTGCCGGTTCGCTATCATTTACGCTATGGCACACCGATCCCCGTTCATGAGGAGTACAGCCCGTCGGATGCTGATGACCCGGCTGCTGTGGCCGAGGTCGCAAGCCGTGTCAAAGCCGGTGTGGATGCTTTACTCAAGGCGGGTCTTCAGGCGCGAAAAGGGGTGTTTGCGTGAGTGGATTAAGGGTTTTGGTTACCGGGTGTTGCGCCCCGATAGGCGAGCATTTGGTGCGCCGTTTATTGGATGATTCGCGGGTAGAATGTATCCTCGCGGTGACCGGAAATCCGGTGGACACTTTTCCGATGAGCCCCTCCACGCGCCTGAGTGTGTCCCGGGTGAACCTCAGCAGTAATCGGGCTGTGCATCGGCTGTTATTCGAACAGGCGAAGGCGCAGAAAATCGGTGTGGTGGTCCATACAGCCATGCACCATTCCGCAACCGATGAAGGTCCGAAGGTGCATGCGTATAATGTGGATTCGGTGCGTCATTTGATGGCGTTATGTGAGCGACATCCCACGATCAAGCGCTTTGTGTTGCGCTCTGCAGCCGCGGTGTACCAGGTCCAGCGGGACTTGCCTGTATTGATCGCAGAGGACCATCCGTTGAATATGGCCGGACACGCGCCACAGTGGGTGCGCGACCGCATACAGGCCGATTTATCAGCATGTGTTCGCATGGGGATGAGCCCGCTTCACATCACGGTTTTGCGGATGGCTGAGGTTTTGGCGCCGGGGACGGGCTCTCAACTATTCGACTATCTCGAGAGTCGTGTATGCCTTCAACCCGCGGGCTTCGACCCGATGATCAACGTGATGAGCATCCAAGATGCTGTCGGCGCTTTATCTGATGCAATCGGTGCGATGGAGCAAGGGGTCTTCAACATTCCCGGTGCGGACACTTTGCCCGTTTCTTTGGTCATCGAACGGTGGGGTCGCATCGGTATTCCGGCTCTGGGGGCGATTCTCAGCCCGCTTTACCGGCTTCGTCGGCGTTTGACGGGGCACGACTTCCGATACGGCATGAATCGGCGTTCCTTTATTTACTCCGGAGTTCTCGACGGCAGTCGGGCCCGGGATGTGCTTGGTTATGTCCCGTCCCACCCCATTGAATGGCCGGTTGCAGATGCTTCGGCTGTCGGCTGAGGCCGGGTCGGATTATGAGGCCTATGCTTGAGAACAGTCCAAACAGGAGCCGAGAATGAAAGTTGTGGTCATCGGAATGGGTGAAGTCGGTGGATACATTACCGAGGTGCTTGCCGCTGAGCGCCATGATGTGCTGGCCATCGATATTTGTCAGGCTCGCATCGATCAGATCAGCGAGCGGATGGATGTGGCCACCTTGCGCGGCTACGGGGCGAATCCTCGCGTGTTGCAAGCCGCCAAAGTGGAGCAGGCGGATTTGGTGGTGTGCGCCACGGATTCTGATGAGGTCAATCTCATCGCTGCCCTGGCTGCAAAGCAGATGGGCGCCACCCGTACAGTCGCCCGGGTTCAGAGTGGTGAGTACGAGGCCATGGTCGAGGGCGAGGGCGAGGGCGAAGAAGGACTACAATTTGGAATGTTCGGCATCGATATGGTGGTGAACTCGCATATTTTGGTAGCGGACGAGATGTTTGACATCGCACGTTCTCACGGCGCGATTGACGTTCATATGTTCGCTGATGAGAAAGTGGTGCTCGCCGAAGTGGAGCTGCCCGCAGACTCGGCGGTCCTCGGCGTGCCCCTCCAAGCGCTCTCGTTGCCCGAGCAAACCCGAGTGGGGGCAGTTATTCGAAAAGACCGGATGTTTGTGCCTGACGGCTCGGACACGCTTGAAGTTGGCGACCGGGTGTACCTCTTTGGCTTGGTCGGCCAGATGGAGGCGGTCGAGGATTTGTTTGTCCATGGGCGCACAGCCCAGCGGGTGGTAATTTTCGGTGGAAATGTGGTGGGTGAGCATCTCTCCTCGCGGTTGGCCAAAGTTGGGGTGGACGTCACCATCATTGAGCCCAGCTTTGAAAAGGCGGAGGCGTTGGCCTCGTCACTGGCTGGGGTCAACCTGGTGCATGGCGATGGCACGGACTTTGAAAAGCTCACCGAAGAGGGTGTGGGTCGGGCCGATTTGTACTGTGCCGTCACCGACGACGATGAAAACAACATGATGAGCGCGCTGCTCGCAAAACGTTTGGGGACACCTCGGGTGTGTTCGGTGGTTTATCGGCATGCCTACATCGAGATTTACCGGCAACTGGGCCTGGATATGGCGGTGTCTCCCCGCCAAGTCGCCGCAGACCACATCCTTCGCTACGCGCGTCCCGCTCAGATCGAAAACTTGGTTCATTTGGGTGATGGCCATGCAGAGGTCATCGAGGTCGTGGCCGCGCTTGGCAGCCCGATTACCAGTGGTCCCTTGAGCGATATTAAACTGCCTGCGGGTGTGTCCATCGGTGCGGTGTCTTCTGCTCACGGGGTGTGTATCGCCTGTGGAAACACCGTGGTGGAGGCCGGTGATACTGTGGTCGTGTTGGCGCTAGAAGGCCGGCATAATGTCGCTGAGAAGTTGTTTAAACGGGGAATGTTTTGAGTTCGATCACCGCTTCAAAGCAGTATTCTTTGGCCAGAATCACTGCGCGTCCTCTCGGTTTATTGTTGTTGGTCTTGGCCTTCTCGATCGCCGTGTGCGGCGTTTTGGGATTTTTGGCAGACCCCGATTTAGGTTGGGACCCTGCGCAAACTCAGCAAGGGTTTGAGCATATGCTGTACGCCGCGGGGATAACGGCTATCTCAGCGGTCCCCTTTTTGATGGCGAGTTGGCGTGTGCCGGTGCATCTCGGGCGTCGCGAGGCATTGTTCGTGGTTTCGTCCATTTGGATCGCCATGGGTATTTTTGGTGCGATTCCCTTTGTTGTGGGTGCCCAGATGAGCTGGGCAGATGCGACTTTTGAGGCCTTTTCGGGCTTGACCACGACCGGCGGCACCGTCCTTGGGGATATCGAGGGGCGGTTGTCTGCGCCGGTTCATGCGTGGCGGATGGCCACCCATTGGCTCGGCGGCTTGGGCATTGTGGTGCTCTTTGTCGCCTTGCTACCTGGCTTGGGTGCTGGGGGTAAGCGGTTGTTTCAGTCGGAGGCTGCGGGGCCACAAACAGGTGGTATATCTCCAAGAATTCGCGATACCGCCAAGGGGTTGCTGTGGATTTATTTGAGCCTGACCACCCTTCAGGTGGTGGCTTTAAAGCTGGTGGGCATGCCGTTGTTTGAGGCGGTCACCCATGCTTTGTCCACCATGGGAACCGGCGGGTTTTCCACCAAAAATGGAAGCATCGCTGAGTTTGATTCGATGGCGATCGAGATGGTAATTTTGCTCTTTATGTTACTTGCGGGCACCAATTTTAGCTTGTTCCATCGCGCCAAAGAAGAAGGTCTGAGCGTGTTTTGGAAAAGCCAAGAATTTCGATTTTATCTGCTTTTATTTGGTGGAACGACCACGATAATCGCGGCTGATATGTTGTTTTCCGCGACCCATGGTGTGGGTGCCGCGTTTCGGTTCGCATCGTTTCAGGTGGCTGCGATTATGACCACAACTGGCTTTGGTACCGCCGATTTCGAGCAATGGTCGACGGTTTCTCGGTGTTTATTGTTGGTCTTGTTCTTTTGTGGCGGGATGGCTGGTTCGACTGCCGGTGGCATGAAGTTGATTCGCATCATGATTATCTTGAAGGTGGTGGTGCACGAGATCCGCCTGGGCTTTCGACCCAACCTGGTGGCACCGATTCGTTTGGGAGCGCACCCGGTCCCCGAGGGTATTGTGCGTTCGACGCTTGCTTATGCCTTGATTTTCATGGGCACGGTGGTGGCCGGTGCGGTGGCGGTGGCGGCCTTAGACCCTGTCGATCTCACAACGGCCCTGATGGCTTCATTGGCCTGTGTAGCGAACGTGGGGCCGGGGTTGGGTGCGGTCGGGCCCACAGATAATTATGGCTTCTTTTCGGATGGAGCTAAGATGGTTCTGAGCTTCTGTATGTTGCTGGGTCGGTTGGAGTTTTTTAGTTTATTGAGCTTGTTCGTGCCGGCATTTTGGCGGCGCTAGATAAGCTGGGAGTGTGCAGTGCGTTTAATTTGTATTTTGGGTTGGTTGTTGACGGGTTGTGGCCTCAAGATGACCGATCGGGACAGCGGCGTAGAAGAGATTAATTTACCCGGAGGCGACGCAGACGCAGATGTAGACGCCGACGCAGATGCAGACGCAGA
>DBIS01000370.1:0-7120 GCA_002296975.1 Deltaproteobacteria bacterium UBA796
CCCGATCGGGCTTGCCGTGCCCATATTTTTGGGACTGATTGGTCTGGAGTACGCCTATTCTCGCTGGCACGGGCTGGAGAATTACCGATTTAATGATGCCATCGCCGCGCTCACTTGTGGGATGGGTGACCAGCTATTGAGCTTGATTTTCGGGGCTGTAGGCCTCGGTGCGTATCACCAGGTTTATAGCCACCTAGGATTGTTTGAAATGGATGTTTCAGCACCTTCGACCTGGGTGGTTGGGGTGTTGGGGGTAGACCTCCTTTATTATGTGTTTCACCGCTTTGGCCACCGGGTGAACATCGGTTGGGCGGTCCATTCCGTGCACCATCAAAGTGAAGAGTACAATCTCGCGGTCGCTTTGCGTCAACCCTGGTTTGCGCAGATCTATTCGTGGATTTTCTACCTTCCGCTGGCGCTTGTTGGGCTGCCGACGGCGGTCTGGGCGGGCAGCTTTTCTATCAATTTACTGTATCAGTTTTGGATACACACCCGGGTGCTTCCCAAGCTGGGGCCTTTGGAGTGGGTGATGAACACGCCCAGCCATCATCGGGTTCATCATGGGGTCAATACAGAGTATCTCGACAAGAACTATGCTGGTATTTTCATCATTTGGGACCGCCTATTCGGTACCTTTGAGCCGGAGTTTTCTCCGGTGGTTTATGGGGTCTTAAAGCCTGTTCGAACCTGGGATCCTGTTCGTGCAAATCTGTTGCCACTGGCAGCCCTGCTCAGACAAGTTTCGGGCCAGGAGCGGTGGGTGGACAAGTTGAGAATGTGGGTGGCCGCTCCCGGGTGGTCTCCTGGGGCTGCTTTGGCATCAAGTCCTGCACATCAGACCGGGATCACACTGGCAAGAGGCTACGATCTCAATGTGGGTCGTGACCTTAGCGGCTACATCATCGCCAATCTGGTGGGGGTGGCCATCGTGACGGGTTTTGTGATCGCCCATGCAGACCTTTGGCCGGGAAGTTGGCTTGCTTCGGGCACAATTTACATCGTTTGGACGGGGCTGAACTGGGGTCGGATGCAAGAGGGTCGGGCCCATGCAAAGCGGTCGGAGTGGCTGTCGTTGGGGGCCTTTATTTTGCTCGGTTTTTGGGCGGCTCTGACGTTGAGCGGGCCTCTGGCACGCGTTGGCTGGCTGTTGGGCCTGAGTTCGTTATTAGCTGCCGCCTTCTTCGCCAAACTGGTCGCGAACGTACAAAAAGACAGCATCTGACTCATCCTGGGTCAAGCCAACCGAGGGCATCAAGTCGTTACCAATGTCGATGATGCTTGCCAAATCCTCATCGGTGAGTTGAGGTACGCGCTCGACTAGGCTGGGGTTGGTGCCAACGCCTTCACCATCGATGCCGTGGCAGCCCGCGCAGTTGTCTGAGTACACCTCAGCACCAATCGGCGGGTCGCCGGTGCCCATATCACCGGTGTCATCATCGTTGGCTTGTGCTTTGGTTTCGCACCCGACGGTGCCAAAAATCATCGCCATCAAAATCAGTTTGCGCATTACAGTCTCCAAGTGAGCCTCGATTATGCATGCTGAGGAAGCGTCGTGGGGAACTCAAGGTAGAATAATGTCGGGGTACTGAATTTGGACAAAGGCTTCGTGGCCGATTTCTTCCCACTCTATGCTCACTTTCAGGCCGTCCGGCCAGAGGATCTCGATTGCTGCTGAGCAGTCCAACCCTGCGAGTCCGATGTGGATCCAGCGGCTATCTTCAGAGTTGTATGTCCCGCGGCTACCATGCTTTTCTCGCATGATTTTAAGGTCATCGAAGGCGTAGGTGACTCTGGTGCCGAAGGCATCTGTGGCGACCTTGTCACCATCCCCGACGAGGCCGATGGCGACCCAGCGGTTGTCCTGGCCGATGGTGTTTTCGTATAAATAGTTTGGCCGTCCGGGGCCTTGTGCGCGGCCACCCACAAGCAGGTCCAAATCGCCATCGTGGTCGATATCGGCCCACGCATGATTTTGTCCGCCCTTCATTTGGCGTTTTTTACCAGGGTCGGTACCGGTTTCAAGGTCGCCATTGATGCCGCTCATCAAGCCCACTGAGCGGAGGGTGTGTTCAGGGCTTTGATGCATGAGGCCAAACCAGCCGTATTGTTCTGCTTCATCGTAGTTGGCTTCGTATTTAGGGTCCCGGGTGAGAGAGAGGTCTAAGCGGCCATCGTTATCAAAGTCGACCATCGCGGCGTCGATGTCACCCTCGTTGAACGGCAGGTTGTAGGCCTGGGTGGCGTCCTCAAAATGCCCGGTGCCATCATTGAGCAAGATCATGGTGGGGTCAGACCATTTTCGGCTTGGGTCGCCGCTTACTGGGTGTGAGATCGCTGCGATGAACAGGTCGATGTCTCCATCGTTATCGATGTCGCCGCAGTCTACGCCAAAGGCATTTGAGCCGACCCAGTCTGCTGCGCTCACATCGGCTTGGATGTCGGTTCCATAGCCCGTAGACTCTAAAAATCGGTTTCCAGTGCCGAGGGCTGCCACTCCGGCTTCGGTGGCGATGTTGGTGAATTGGCCACCATCGTTACGCCACAGTTGATTGTGTCCGTTTGCGACGCTCACCCCATAGGATGCGACAAAAATGTCCAGGTCGCTGTCACCGTCAAAGTCACAGACCACTGAGCCGTTAGAAAGCTGTGCAGGCGCGTCCAGTAGGGCGTTGGGGTCGGGGCTGAATCGGCCATCGCCTTGCCCCCACAAGATTTGGTCTGCCATGGCGTACGCGGTGTGACCGTTGCCAACAAAAAGGTCGACCGCGCCATCGTTATCAAAGTCGGCAAAGGCTGCGGTAGCCGCGGCAGGGTTGGCCGTGGCCACGCCCGAGCCTTCCAGGCGGGTAAAAACCCCGGTGGAATCGTTGAGGTAAATCTCGGAGCGGTGAGTACCGAGGTTTGGCAGGTCGAGTCCTGCGAAGAGGTCTTGGTCTCCGTCATTATCGACATCGGCGAACGCGAAAAAGCCGGCTTGAAGCGACCGCAGGCCAGAGGCGTCGGAGTGGTCGGTGAAAGTGCCATCTTGATTATTGAGGAAGACCAGGTGCTCAAAAGGGATGCCTGCGAGGGCGTTGGGGTACAGGCTGTGCATCACGATATCGTCAAATCCACCGCCGTTGATGTCTGCGAAAGCCAAGCGACTGTGGTCGTTAATGACCATTTCGTCGGGCGGGTCTTCATCAAAATTTCCAGCCTGAATTCCACTGAAAATCGAGATGTCATCGAAGAAGTTTTGGCTGGGCACCACGGCTTTGTTGACAACACATGGTGTGTTGATGCCTGGCGACGGTCCCACCGAACCTTCCTGCTCCTTGCTGCAGCCGGTCCACCCGGTGAACACTGAGAACACCATCAAAGTTCGGTTCATTGCGTCTCCGTTGAGACCATCTAGCGCATCGTTCGCCCCAACCCAGTGGCTTTGTTTAGTATATGCTGTGGTCGGAGGTGAAAGTGCGCGTCATCTGTTTGGTTTTGGGGCTTGGTATGGGCTGTGGGCCTGAAAAGGTAGAAGCCGACGATCCCTGTGTCGGATTGTGCGACAATCTTGTATCAACCTGCCAAGTGGCGGCTTTTCCTTCGGTCGAGGAATGCCAGAGCGCGTGCGCATTTGGGGCGGAACTCGGCGCCAATATTTTGGCCTATCGGGTGTGTTTGGATGCGGTCGATGATTGTGACACCTTTGGTATTGTGGAGTGTGAAAATGAGAACGGCTGGTAAATGGACAATCGTTGGGTTGCTCGGTTTGGCTTGCGCCAAAGACTATGAACTTTCGGCGATTACTGCCGCCGAGCCTGATATCGATCCGGCAACATATATGCCTTGCGACTTTTCAGTCATGGATGACGCGCGGCTGAGTATTTATGATTGCAACCCCGTTTTTGAGGCCACGGACGAAGCGTGGTTCGACGGTGGTGGTGGCGAGATGAGTGTTGGTGCGGTTGGGTTTTATACCAACCTCGTGATGGGTTTTCCGGTCTATCAAATCTGGTATACGGCGCGTGTCGCGGACGGGTCGGCCGATGATGGTACAGATTTTCTAGCGGAATGGGGGGTGGGCACCGCGGTGTCCGAAAATGGGGCCGATTGGGACACCCATCCTGACAACCCGCTGTTGACAGAGGTTGGGGGGGCTTGGGACCAAGATGGAATCAACGCCATCCAGATCGCTCGAGATGATCGCCATGACCGCTATGTGATGACCTATCAGGGCTATGTTTTTGATGATGGCTTGTTGTCTGTTGGCGTGGGCGTCGCCGAAAGTCGCGATGGTATTGCCTGGACTCGCTCACCGGCCAACCCGGTTTTGATGCAGGGTGTCGAGTATGAGGGTGGGATGTTCATGAGCTGGCCACTGGCGATCTATGTGAACGAGGGCGGCGGTGTCACCTCATATATGGCTGCAAATACTGGCAGCGAAGTCATCGATATGTACGCGGTTGAAGTGTCAGAAGACCTCGGCACCTGGCATGTGTTCGATGAGCCGGTGCTCCAGGCGGGCCCAGAGGTTTATGACAAGGCTGGGATTACGGATGCGTCGGTCGTGAAGTTGGGTGAGGTCTACTATATGTTCTATATCGGCGCGGGTGGATGGGAGGACATCATCGGTGGGGCGCGAACGCCCGTGATTCAAAGTCTAAATTTGGCCACTTCTACGACGGGTATCAATTGGACCAAACACCCTGACAATCCGATAGCTGTGACCCTTACAGCAGAAAAAGAGCTCAGCGGCGTGGCCGCACAAGTCGTGGGCGATTCGATTCATCTTTGGGTGACCGATAATTATGATGAAACGGGTGACGGGAAACGGTCGGCGGTGGGCTACTATTTGTTTAGGCCCTAACCCTCGTCCTCGTCCTCAAATTCGACCTCATCGGCCAGTGAGGACATTGCCTTCCACGCGGCGATACGGGGTTCGGCCTCTGCACGCGCCTTGGCCGCAGCCTTGCGCTCACGGTCCGCGAGGGCGGTGGCGATGTCGATCTCGGCCTCAACCTGTGCGATGCGTTTGAGCAGCATTTCGATTTCTTGCCCGCTTCGATTTTGAGCGCTCCGCATGGCGTCTTCAGCCTCTTGGCGCCTTCGGTCTGCCTCGCGTCTGGCGTCGGTCATGTCTCGGCGTTCAGATTCGAGTCGCGCCAAACGTTGGCGGGAGTCGGCATCGTTTTGTTCGTGAGAGCGCAGCTTCTCTTGTTCTGTCTTTAGGCTATCAAGTGCCCGGTCACGGTCTTGCTGGGCTGTGTGGCCTTCTTTTAGGGCGGCTTCCCGCTCATTTTTGAATAGGCTCATCTGGTCGAGGGCCTGGTCCCGTTCGGCGCCAATCTCTTGGTTTTCTTGTGAGGCGGCGTCGATTGTAGATTTCATTTTATCAAGTTCAAACCTGGCTTTGTCTCGCTCAGACTTGAGCCTTTCGGCGTGTTCCCTCTCGGCCTTTCCAGCTTGAAGCGTGGTGGCCAATGTGGCCTCGATACTCGCGAACTTATCGATGCCGCCATCGATGGTCTTTTGTTTCTCGGCGGCATCGGTTCGGGCCTGCTCACGTTCAACTTCAAGGTTTGAACGCTCTCGGCTCCATTGGATCCGGGTGGCGTTAATGGCGTCTTCTTGCTCAGCAAGTCGTGACCCGAGCGCTTGCTTTTCGGCTTGAAGACCACGCATGCCACGCTCTAAATTACCGATGTGTTCGGCCGCGTCTGCGGATGCTTGTGTGTGAGTGTCGATGGTGTCTGTGAGGGTCTTGGCCTCGGCGACGGAGACGCTCAACTCTTGAAGGGCCATCAGTCGAGAATTGTCAACTTGCGTGGTCTTTTCTTGGGACTCGATGAGGCGTTGGTGGGTACGTGTGAGGTTTTGCTCGAGGGATTCGGTGGCCCGAAGTGCCTCGTCGTGTTTGTTCGCGAGGAGAGAATGTGCAGCCTCTGCCTGGGCCTGTTTATCGCGGGCGGTTTGGCGGTCTGTGTTTGCCGTTTCTGCATCCTGGATGGCGGCGGCCCGTTCGCCTTCGGCTTGGGTTTGAGCTTTGGCGGCCAATCGAGCGGCGGTGGTGGCCGCTTCGCTTTCAGTTTGGGCAGCCACCATCTCTGTGTGGGCTTGTGATTGAAGTTCTTCAGCCCTCTCTTTTTCAGTGACTGCTGCTGTTTGGGCGGCGACGGCCTCGCGTCTTTCTTGTTGGGCTTGCTCAGCGCTGTCCTCAGCGTTTTGCTGGGCCTTTTGGGCCGTGTCTCGTTCGGATTGGGCCTGTCTTGCCGCGGCGATTGCTTCGGTCTGGGCCTCTTCAGCATCGGACTGGGATTTTTCCGCCTTGGCTTGGGCGCTTTGGGCATGAGTGCGCTCATCTTGGGCTATTGCCTGGGCGGCCTCCGCCAGTGCTTGTGCCGCTTCGGCCTCGCTTTGTTGGGCCTCGGCTTGAGCTTGGTCGACTTGTGCTTGGCTTTGTCCGGCCTCCGCTTTGGCTTGTCCGGCCTCCGCCTTGGCTTGTCCGGCCTCCGCCTCATTTTGTCGCGCCTCTGCCTCAGCTTGTGTGGTTTCGGCTTGGTTTTGTCGGGCCTCTGCCTGAGCATGTGCAGCTTGAGCTTTGCTTTTTCCGGCCTCCGCCTCGGCTTGTGCGGCCTGTGCCTTGTTGTGTCCGGCCTCCGCGTCGGCTTGTGCAGTCTCCGCATCGGCCTTTGCGGCCTGGGCCTTTCTTTGTCCGGATTCGGCGTTGGCTTGTGCAGTCTCCGCGTTGGCTTGTGCAGTCTCCGCGTTGGCCTGTGCAGTCTCCGCGTCGGCCTGTGCAGTCTCCGCGTCGGCTTGTGCAGTCTCCGCGTCGGCTTGTGATGTCTGTGCTTCTCTTTGTCCGGTTTCTGCCTCGCCTTGTGCAGTTTCCGCCTCGGCTTGTGCGGCTTGTGCTTTGGCCAGTCGACCTTCGGCTTCTACCCGTTGTTGGTCTGCGTTCGTCGCTGCTCGTTTGGATTCACTGGCCTTGTGCTTTGTCTCGTCCCGCTCGGCCTCAGCATGTGCTTGGCTTTGTTCAGCGATTTCCTGAGCGTGCTCGGCAATGCGCTGAGCCTCTGTTGAATCCGTCGCATTGGCATTCGCTAGGTCTCGCTCGGATTCGGCTTGTGCTTGGCTTTGTTCAGCG
>DBIS01000370.1:7405-8108 GCA_002296975.1 Deltaproteobacteria bacterium UBA796
CGCATTGGCATTCGCTAGGTCCCGCTCGGCTTCGGCTTGTGCTTGTTCGCGCTCAGCGCCGGCTTGGGCGTTTTCGGCTTGAGTGCGCGCTGTGTCAGCAACGGTTGCTGCTTTGACGGCTTCCGCCTGAGCTGCCTCAGCCTCTCGTTGCTTGTCCTGTGCCTGTTTTTGGGCATTTTGTGCCTCTTTGGCACAGTCTTCGGCTTCGTTCATCGCGTCGAGGGCTTGTTCGACAAGTCGTTCAGACCCGGCCTGCGCTTCTTCTGCCTTGTGCTGACTTTTTTGCGCCGCTAAGGATTCAAGTGCTGATCTTTCTTGTTGGGCGGCTGCTTGGCTGGCCTTTGTTTCTGCGTGAGTCTGTCGCTCAAATGCCGCTTGGGCCTCGGCGATTGCCGCATCTTTGGTGGCGTGGGCCTGTTGAGCGTCGTCTTGTGCAGCTATTCGCTGTTTATTCGCCTGCTCAGCCATGGCCTCGGCGTCGGTTTGTGCCTGCACGGCCGCGCGTGTGTCGTCCTCTGCTATTTTCCGGTCGGCATCGGATTCATCTGCCAGAAGCATCGCCTGTTCCTGGAGGAGTTCGGCTCCAGCCTGGCGTTCTTCGGCCATCGCTTGGCTCTTGAGCGCTTGTTGTGTGAGCGCCTCCGAGGAGAGGGCACGCGCATGCGAAGCTTCGCGGTCCTTTTCGGCTTCAGCCCGTGAACTC